>DASWXS010000193.1:0-3075 GCA_036405375.1 Bacteroidia bacterium | reverse complement strand
AAATTAATGCTTCAATTTGATTTTTCAGATCGTAGGTAAAATACCCGAACTTCCACTTATGAGAATATGTGTTGAAATGCGCTAATTCATTGATGCTTTGTTCCCGGCCAAATGCAGCCACTAATTCATACTTATCGCCATTGCCATTGGAATTCAGGATAACAAAATCGCTGTGACCTTTTGAGTATTCCAGCAAACATTCGAGAAGGGATCCGTTGAATAATTCAGGTTTAAATTCAAATTTCATTCTTAGTACATTTTTTTTAACACAGAGGTCTCAGAGTTAAAAGAGCTACACAGAGAAGTTGAAAGTAAACTACATAACTCTGCGTCACTCTGAACACTTTGTGTTCTCTGTGTTGAAATTGAAAACTTTATTTAAATCATATTATACAACTTAGTGGCCTGGATCTTTTTATACCAACCAGGTGTTTTTGCCCTGAACCGGTATCCAATTGTAAAACTTCCGGAATAAAAAGTGGAAGCTATATTTAGAACCCCGCTGTTATAAAGATTCATATCATTAAGTGAGCTTAAGGTCATAAAGAAATTCTTGTTATTAATTCCTAAGGATGCCCTCAGGTCGAACGACATGGTTGTGTAAGTTACTTTGTTTTGTGGGCGATCAATCCAGGTGTTTTTTCTTCCCTGCAATTCCATGTTGGCAATACCGGTAAGGTTAAAAAATAACGCTTTCCAGAGTATGATGTTAACGGAGAACCCACCACCGCCTGAAATCCCCTGCATCCGCATTCCATTAAGATATGCGTTTCCACCATAATACTCACGAACCAGTTTAGGGGCAAAACTCGAATCGGTACGCAAACTATTATAATATATATTACCTGTAAGCACCCATGTAGCTGAAGACTTTAACTGGCGATAGGCACAGCTGTAAGCTGATTTATAAGAGAATTTTTTATTGTTAGAGAAATAAAAGAATTTGGCTTTCACACTCTCATTCACCATGGAAGGGTTTTGATAAAAAGGTTTTTCAGGAGTATAACTGGTGTCGTATACCGAAGTATTCTGGTCATAAAATCCTTTGAACTTCCGGTACGATGTTTCCAGGATCCATTTGTTCCCTCCGAAAGAAAAACCAAAATTGGAATAAGTTGTTTTACCTTTCTGAGCTACATTTTCAGGAGGTGTTGACTTAAACCCTACAGATAATGAGATCTTATCAAAGTCAACTTCAATTCCTGTTACTTTATTGGCGGATGCATAATAATTGGCTTTTGCTTTATTGCTATCGAGCGATGTTTCAGGATCAAATTCTATGTGATAGCGACGCTCTGACTGGTAGCCGGCAATAATGAAACGTTCCGAATATTTCCGGTAATAGTTGGTATCCCACTTCAATGGTTTGGTAGAAGTAACTCCTACATTTCCTTCGTCCTGGCTGATTCCAATAAAAGGCATCAGCAACAAAATGAATAAATATAACCTGTTGAAGGATCTCATTGGATAGTATGCGAAGATAAACTTACGAATTTTCTTCCCAGATCTGGCACAAATTAACGATAGTATCTACCGCTTTTTGCATATCCTGTACACTCACCCATTCCTGTTTACTATGAAAAGCATGTTCTCCTGCAAAAATATTAGGACAAGGCAATCCCATATAAGAAAGCCTTGAACCATCTGTTCCACCGCGGATGCTTGATAAAACCGGCTCTACTCCTGCTCTTTTTACAGCCTGAAGTGCGTAATCAATAATCTGAGGTTGTTTGTCCAATACCTCTTTCATGTTTCGGTATTGTTCTTTCACTTCAAAATCAAAAGAACATTTATTATATTTTCCTGTTTCTCGGGCTACTATTGATTTCAGTTCTTCTTCCAGCTTGTGAAGCGTTGCTGTATCAAAAGCGCGGATAATGAATTGAATTGTTACTTTTTCCAGTCCGCCATTAATTGCTGTTGCATGTATAAAAGGCTCTTTTTTCTCGGTAGTTTCAGGAGCTTTGTCTTTTGGCAATTGTTCAATAATAGCAGCTGCAATTTTTATCGCATGTTGCATTTTATCTTTTGCGAAGCCCGGGTGTGTTGGAAAACCGTGAATGGTAACTGTAACACCATCAGCAGAAAACGTTTCATTTTCAACGTGTCCCAATGTTTCTCCATCCATTGTATAACCAATGTCAGCGGCAAGTTTTTTCATGTCTGCTTTATCCACACCTCTTCCAATTTCTTCATCCGGTGTAAACAAAAGACGAATCCTTCCATGTTTTACTTCGGGATGTTTCATGAAATAATAAGCTGCATCCATGATCTCTGCAAGTCCGGCTTTATTATCCGCCCCCAGCAAAGTAGTACCATCAGCAGTAATAATATCATTTCCGATCTGATCTTTTAACGCAATGTGTTCATCAAAACGGATCACCTGTGAATTATCTTTTGGCAATACAATATCTCCACCCCGGTAGTTTTTATGCACTATCGGGTGCACATCTTTTCCGCTACAATCCGGTGATGTATCCATATGTGAACAGAAACACAAAACAGGAACTTTTTTATTTGTAGTTGCACGGATGGTTGCATACACATAGCCGTAATTATCCATTTCAGCATCTTCTATCCCCATGTCGTGGAGCTCCTGCACAAGTAATCTGCCCAGGTTTTTTTGTTTTTCGGTTGAAGGAACAGTTGGTGATGTTGGATCAGATTGGGTATCAATTTTTACATAACGTAAAAAACGATCGCTAACAGTGTACGTATATTTATCTAAACTCATATAGTTTGTTTTGTTGTTTGAATGTTTGATTGTTTAGCGCCTGAATGTACGAGACAATAAACATAAAAACAATCAAACCTTAAACAATCTTAAGCAGCTTTTAAACTTAGTATTTTAGAACGCTCCAGTTTTTCTTTCGCGTATTTCAGGGTTACGGTAAACTCTTTTGCCTTATTATCATCCGAAGGGATATCAAACATCGCGTCTACCATAATGGCCTCACAGATAGCTCTTAGTCCGCGCGCTCCAAGTTTAAACTCAATTGCCTTTTCAACAATGTAATCCAGTACTGCAGCATCCATTTCCAGTTTTACACCGTCGAGTTCAAAAAGATATTCGTA
>DASWXS010000192.1:0-7804 GCA_036405375.1 Bacteroidia bacterium | reverse complement strand
AGGATGTTTTTACTCAGTTACACCATAATCCACTATGTTTCCGATAAATCTTTGTTTTCACTCCTCCAACTATCAAATAACTACGACTAATTTACGATATTATTGAGCTGAATCCAAATTTATTGAGGACTTTTTTGTTCCTTTCTTCAATTTTTTGCGTTATTTAGCGTAAACAACCCAATTTATGAAGATACTAAGCACTTTTGCCCTTCTTTTTGTATTCCTTGGCTCCCGGGCCCAAATCGGAAATGTTCCATTTATGGAGTATATCTACCAGAATAGCGGATGTAATGGTTTTAAATATGGTTCAGGTTCGCTTATTTTTATTTCTGCCAATGCTTTTGTTATGGAAGATGGAAGCGATTGCAAAGGCACCATAAAAGTAAAATACCGAGAATTTCATTCTCAAACCGATATGGTTGCCTCAGGATTAAATATGTTGCTCCAGCGCGATGGGAAAGACCATTTGCTTGAATCGGCGGGTATGTTCGAGATACGAGCAGAGTGTAATGGTAAACCCATGAAAATGTCGGTAGGAGCTACTATCCAGGTTCGCATGAATTGCAGAAGGACTTTGCCGAATTTGCAGGCTTTTATATACGATGAAAAACTGAACCGCTGGATGGATTATGGTAAAGTGTACGATTTTTCATATGACCAGGATAGTCCAAAAAAAGATGATGCATTATTCGGAAGCAATGATGTAACGAATACCGTAGAGAGGGGAGATGGAGATGGCATGGTTGAAATGGTCGACAGTGCAGGAAATGTGATTTATGTACAACCCGACGAATCGTATTGGAGAGGATTTGATGATAAGCAAATGCCCGACGGTTATTTCAAGGGAATGAATTTGAAACAGCTCGGAATATTTAATTACGATGGGGTAATCGATAACAAAGACGCTGTGCAGATGATCCCCGAATTTGTTGTGAATACAGGTGAGCCAATCGGTGACAGGATATTTGTTGCCTACGCTAAAAAGAATACAGTTGTTTATTATTACCCGGATAATTTTGCGGAGAAATTCGTTCTTCTGAACACCAAGGGAATCAAGATCTTCACAAAATTGAAAGATGGAAGTTACGCCACGCTTAAAGAAGGCTCCCTGGATAAGGCAAATATAAAGCTAATGAAAGGGACGAAGCAAAAATTTGTATTGGAGAAACAACCCATCAAACCCAAAACGAAGGAAGAACTGGCAAGCGTAACTAAAATCAACAATAAATAGAATTGAATATGAAAAACAAAAATATACTGCTGGTTTTAGCAATCGTTTTTTCTTCTCTCGTTAACGCACAGGTAAATAGTGGTAATACTTATAAGCAGGGGGAAATAATGAAAATTCCCCTTATGGAAAAATTCAATTTGCCGGCGCGTAAAATACCTGAGATATTACTGAAAGCCTATTGTGAAGGTCTTATCCAGGCTTATTACCCGATGAACGTTGATAGTGCGTGCAGTTACCACGATTTTATGAAGCAGTTTGCTTATGGGAAAACACAACCAAAACCATCGGCCGATGAATTTTCTAATATTCAATGTCCGTCGGGTTTTTGTGATAATCCTAATGATCCGGTTCTGGAACAATTCAAACATTATTTTGAGATCATTCAACAGAAACGATTCGACAAAGCAATGTCGAAGGAAGTGTATGACATTACTTATGTACGATTGGTTTTTGTAAGAGAAAAGGGCGACCTGATCTGGGATGTGCCCGGACCTGTTTTTAAATATGAAGATGTTGCTGCGCTCACCAGGGAAGACCAAAAGCTGACCAATGTAAAGAACCAGGCTGCTCCTATAAGTTTAAAACAATATTTCCTGGGAAGAATGTTTCATGGATACCTTACCAAAACATCTTTGCTGAAATCAAATAATCCGGATCAGAAACAAAATAAGGAAAAGAATATGTGGCAGGAATAAGTTGCCTATTAATCAAGCAGCTTCTTTTCGATTGCATATTTTATGAGACCAACTACTGATTTGGTGTTGGTTTTGCGGAAGATGTTTTTTCGGTGAGTTTCCACTGTACGCTCGCTTATAAATAAAGCATCGGCGATCTGCAGGTTACTGAACTCTTTTGCAATTAGCTTTACGATCTCTATTTCTCTTGGAGTAAGTGTAATCACATCTTCTTTAACTGCAGGTGTTGAAATAGCTTTCATCATTTCTGCACTTACTTCGTCGCTGAAGAATAAACCGCCCGTGGCTACTTTATTTATTGCCTGCACCAGTTCCTGCTTACCTGTATTCTTCACAATATAACCGCTTATGCCGGCCTGCAACATTTCAGAGATTGTGTTTCGTTCACCAAACATGGAAAGAGCAATGATCTTTATTTCAGGAAATTTTTCCTTAACGGCTTTTGTAAGCTCCAGGCCATTCATTTCAGGCATACTGATATCCGTAAGTAAAACGTCGGGCTGATCCGTTTCTATTTTACCTAATGCAACCTTCCCGTTGTTTGATTCAGCAATGATCTTAAATGCAGGTTCATCGCCGAGCAAGGCCCTTAAGCCATCAATCATCATCTGGTGATCATCAACAATATGAAGTCGGATTATATCCATGTGTAGGCAAATGTACTATTTTTTGTAGAACTGCATAATCGCATTAAAATATGCATCTGACACCGCTTTTACACGTGCATTGGTTTGGATACCAAAATAGGTTTTGTCGGTTTTGGAGAGCTCCATATATTCTTTATGATTATCCTGGTATAAACACTCGCCATAAACCAAAGGAGCCTTTACATTACGGCACAGGGCAAGATTACGGCTATAAACACCATTGTTTTTTGGAGAAAGGCAGTTTTCCTTCAGGTATTCTGCATCACTTTTGGAAGCAATAGGAATATGAAGTGTTTTTGAAAATTCTTTAACGGTGAGATCTGATATTTTCTCGGATAATGGAAGATCTTCGGTGAGCAGGAGTCTCAAAAAGTTGGCCTTCCCGTTAATTGATTTTATAGTTTCTGCGCTAAATGCACCGGGCATAAATACCATGGTAAAGTTTTTGTCGCTTGGCCTGCTCCAGGGAACGTTTTTCTCATCTACATTGTAATGAATAATAATAGTGAGATCAGGGTTTTGTTTATTGATGTAGCGGGCCCTAGCTGCCAATTCAAAATCCCGGAAGAATTCCCAGAAAAATGTTCTGGAGTCGAGGCCGTTTAAACGCTTGTATTTTACCGCGTCCATTTCATTAATGCTTTTCAAAGAGTCCAGCACCTTTTGTTTACGTTGCTGCAACCATTCGTTATAGGTAATTCCGAAAACTGTTTTGTTATTACCTCTTGAAAGAATCACGGTTGCTCCCTGTTCTTCCAGCTGTTTTTTTAATATGGAAGCAGTGGCATAAGTAAGAACGCCTTCCTGGATCTTCACAGAGTCCAGGGGCAATGAGGCAAATGAATCCTTTACAAATCGTATATACTTTTGCTCGGTAAAAGCCATATCAGCATTCCCGGCAATATGTCCCGGGTCAATAACAATTTTCTTCCCGTCCAATGGTTTCACTACAGTGTAATTATGCGGTTCTTCTTCATACAGGATCTGCATTTCGGCAATTTTCTTTTTTGTCCATTTTTTTGCTCCCTTGCGTTTTAAAATAGCATCAATACTATCCTGCGGTGCATATTTAAGAAGGTATTCGAAGATTTTTATTTCAGAAAAATCAATCATTAACTCGGGAAGATCAGCGTTTTTATCATTGCTGTTTTTATAGATCCTCACATCTTTGGATGTGATAGAAATGTAAGGATTAAGAGAGCCATTAAAGTTGAGGTAGTTGTTATATCGTTCCTGGAAAACATCAGCTGATGTCTGTCCCAGGAAAGCTTTCATACACATGAACAAAGCGACTAAAAGTGTAAATTTCAATTTTAGCATAATCTTTGCTAATTTAGGTGAGATTTAAAAAGAGCAAACAATGAGCCAAAAGCAATTGCTAACAAAAGGTATTGTAAAAGAAGTGTGGTTCACTACTGCCAGAAGCGGTGGAAAAGGTGGTCAGAATGTGAATAAGGTAGCTACCAAAGTGGAGCTGTTTTTTGATGTGCAAAATTCGTTGTGTCTTACTGACGAGCAAAAGGAACTTATATCGAAGAAGCTGAAAAATAAGATAAATGAAAGCATTGTGCTTCATTTAAGTGAAGACAGGGATCGTTCGCAATTAAAAAATAAACAGCTTGCCATCAAAAAATTTATAGAGCTGCTGGAGAAAGCTTTGGAGAAACCAAAGCTCCGCAAAGCCAGCCAACCAAGTAAAGCCGCTAAACTGAAACGAATAGAAAGTAAGGTGAAAAGAGGCGAAGTGAAATCGAACCGCAAAAAAATCAAACTGTAATTATGAAATTAAAGCTACTCACATTTATTTTAGTTTCGGTATCAATTTTGGGTTTTGCCCAAAACAAAGTATCGTTGCCTGAACTAAATGTAGAGTATGAAGTTCCATCGACCTGGGAAACCAAACCTTTTTTTAAAGTAGATTGGGAAACACCTGGTGGTAATAATTTATGCCAGTGTGCCGGAGTAATTAATTCATATAAAGTACCCGGTGGCGATACCTTCGATTATATTTATATGTCGATTTACCCAAGCGATCGTAAACATACCAATTCGGAAAAGCGCCAGGGAGTGTGGCAATACAAATTTGTCCCTGTAGAAAAAACTGACACACTTAAAACGGATTATTTGGTTTGGGAAAAGCAAACATCAAAACTTAAACCTTTCGGATCTTCCGATAACAGGTTCAAAGATTTTACCGCGTATAAATTCAACAGTCATTTTGGAAGCACTTACTTCGTAATGTATATATGGGCGAAACCATATATGATGCAACAATATAAAGGTGTAATTGATAATATCATCGCTTCGGTTAAGGCTATAAAGTAACATTAAACGGCTCCGTTCCAAAGCTAATAATTACAGATTTTTAAGATTTTGGAGAGGCTCAGGCAAAGGCTAATTATTATCTTTGGCCCTTGTAAACCTTTATCATATGAGTATTTTCAAAAGAATCCTGCTTTTAGTTTCGGCTCTGTTTGTTTTTACGAATGCTAATGCACAACCCCAGGTAGAGGTGTTGCATGCGCAGTGGGACATTAAATCAAAAAAAGTAAGCGATTGTGAATATGATATTGTTTTTTCTGTAAAAATCGATCATCCCTGGCATATTTTCAGCATTGTGCCAACCACGGATGGCCCAAACGCTACAACGATAAAATTCACAAAAAGCCCTGATTTTGAACTGGTAGGCAAGCTAACGGAAAGCAAGCCAAAAACGGAATATGATAAAATGTTTGAGGCTACTATCGGTTCGTTTGAAGAGAAAGCCACTTTCACCCAACGCATAAAAGTTCTAAAGGCTGGTAAAATAACATTGAAGGGAAAGTACGAGTACCAGATTTGCACCGAGTCTATGTGCGAATTTCCTCTGCCGAAAAAATTCACGATTGATGTGGAAGGCGCTGCTTCCTGTGCAGTTGCTTCAGCCGATTCACTTGTAGATACTGCAAAAACTGCAATGGCGGTTATAGACACATTGAAAAAAGATACCGCAGCAAAAGTTGTAACCGTTGCACCTCAGTCGGATGAAACGCAAAGCGACGAGGTAACTGTTGACTCTCCTTGGTGGGCAATTTTCATAGCAGGTTTTGCAGGCGGTTGGCTGGCATTACTTACACCATGTGTTTTTCCAATGATTCCGATGAATGTTAGCTTCTTTACCAAACAAAGTAAAACAAAGAAACAGGGAATCAGGAATGCGTTGATTTATTCTGTTTCCATTATTGTTTTATACGTTGCCTTAGGTTTAATTGTCACCGCAATTTTTGGAGCCGGGGCTCTTCACACCTTATCCACCAATGTGTGGTTCAATTTATTTTTCTTTCTTTTATTGGTTGTTTTCGCAGCATCATTCCTCGGTGCATTTGAAATCAGCCTGCCGAGCTCGTTTGTGAATAAAGTAGATTCCAAATCCGATAAAGGTGGTTTAATGGGAATCTTTTTTATGGCGTTCACACTGGCATTAGTATCGTTTTCGTGCACAGGGCCGATTATTGGAACCCTTTTAGTGGAAGCGTCTTCGGCAGGAAATTATTCCGGACCTTTTTGGGGAATGTTTGGTTTCTCATTAGCACTGGCCCTGCCTTTTGGTGTATTCGCTGCCTTTCCGGGTTGGTTGAATTCGTTGCCAAAATCGGGTGGATGGTTGAATGCAGTAAAGGTGACTTTAGGATTTCTTGAATTAGCGCTTGCACTTAAGTTTGCTTCAAATGCTGACCTGGTTGTTCAGGCAGGAATTCTTACGCGTGAAGTATTCATCACCATATGGATCGTAATTTTTGCATTGCTAACCTTATATCTGCTGGGCTTATTCAAAACCTCGCACGACAGTGATGTAAAGTCACTTTCAGTAACAAGGATTTTCTTTGTGATCTTTTCATTTGCAATTACCGTTTACCTTATTCCAGGTTTATGGGGTGCACCGTTGAAATTGTTTTCAGGAGTGTTGCCACCACTTGAATATTCAGAATCACCCCGTGGCTTTGGAACTAATACAACTACTATTCCGGTAGTTGAAAACAAAACGGATGATGAATTTTCGAAATTCATCGAGGTAAACAAAAATGGTATTGTTCATTTTAAAAACGATTATGATAAAGCCCTTGCTTATGCAAAAAAAGTAGGCAAGCCTTTGATGGTAGATTTTACCGGGCATGCCTGTGCAAACTGCAGGAAAACGGAAGATTATGTTTGGCCTGATCCCGAGATCGTAAAAAGATTGAATAATGATGTGGTGCTTGTATCACTTTATGTTGATGATAAAAGATCACTGGACCCGAAAGATTTCATGAAGGTGAACTGGTATGGTGAAGAATATGAGATAACGGATATTGGAGATAAGTTTAAATACATGCAGGAGACCAAATACAAACAAAGTGCGCAGCCTTTGTACGTAATTCTTGATCACAATGAACAACCGCTTAATGCGCCACGTGGCTATAAACCCGACATCCAGGCGTATATACAATGGATGGATGAAGGAATCACAAAGTTTAAATCTGGTCAAAAGTAACTGATAATCAGTTGGTTTTACTGATAAAATTAATTTAGTATATTTGCTACCCTATTAAAATTTAACATGAGCAACTCGTCACTTGGATTCGGAATCGCAAAAGAAAATTATAAAATCCTTTTAGCAGGTATTGCACTTATTGCCTTAGGTTATATTCTTATGATCGGCGGCGGAAGTGATGATCCAAATGTTTTTAACCCGGAAATTTTCGGTACACAGCGTATAGTTGTTGCACCGGTTACATGCCTGCTTGGATTTGTAGTGGTTATTGTTGCTATTATGCGTAAACCAAAAAACAAAGCTGAAGACGCGAAATAATGAACGTTCTTGAAGCTATTGTTTTAGCCATCATCGAAGGGCTTACCGAGTTTCTTCCAGTTTCTTCTACAGGGCATATGATCATTGGTTCTTCAGTGATGGGTATTGCCTCCAATGATTTCGTTAAACTATTCACCATTTGCATCCAGCTGGGAGCTATACTATCTGTGTTTGTACTCTATTTCAAACGATTTTTTAAATCTGTTGATTTTTATGTAAAACTGGCTATCGCATTTATTCCATCAGCCATACTCGGTGTTTTTTTGAGTGATGTAATAGATGAACTTTTGGAAACCCCGCTTGGTGTGGCTATTTCTTTATTACTCGGAGGTGTAGTTCTTTTATTTGTAGATAAGTTATTTGCTAAGAACGAAGTAGACGACGTTGATCAAATGAGCCGTGT
>DASWXS010000191.1:0-3369 GCA_036405375.1 Bacteroidia bacterium | reverse complement strand
ATGAATTTATAATATCCGCACCAACACTGTCTGCAAATTCGGCACCGGCCACCCAATTGTATTCTTCCACAATGTATTCGGTGCTTGCATATTCTGTACGAATGAGCCAGAAACCTGCTTTTGGTGCCGTTCCGATCAGTTGCCCGGGAACATTTCCGCCTATGCAGGAAAGAACTGATTTGCCATGCCCGTTAGCTGATGAAGAAAACATGTCAGCCGGGGCAAGAAAAGTAAAATCTTTGGTTCCTTTGATCTGGTTATTAGTCCACAAGCTATCGAATGCCGGGTGTGTATCTGCATCAGCAAAACCAGCATCCAAAACGGCTATGAGCATGCCCGTTCCGTTATAACCCTGGTCGTGCATACAAACACCATTCAGCATTTCAACCTGGTTAAACGAGCTGCCGTAATTGTATACCGAATTTATTGCCGTTGTTTTATTGGATGAAACTATCGGTGCATAATCCTGCTTTGGTAATGGCATGATATGCCTGTTAACAGGCACGGACGAATTAACAAAGGATAAAGCATTTACAGCATTAAGTTCAGCCTGCGAAGATATAACTGCTACTACGGCGTTGAACCATTTGGACGTATATAAAACCTCTGCGCCGGTTGCACTTATCTGGGAAACATAAGAAGGATTTACCGGCAGGTCGCTTTCATTTATAGCTATTCCCTGGTTAGCTCTTCTGTCGATAGAACGCTGGCTTAAGAACTGAATCGGGTTGGCTGTTGAATAAGGAGTTCCGTTCTTATCGGAAAGAAGAATAAAATATTTATCACCGCTCTGTGCAATTACCGATACGGTTATAATTGAAATTACGAGTGTAAAAAAGAACTTCATTTGTTTGTATTATAAATGATAACTAACAATCTTCATTTTGTATATGATTCCCTGGTCGATTATACCGGGCTGCAAAATACCATTAATTACTTTAAAAGTGTAATCAGAAGCCTCTTTATAAATGAGCCCGATCCCTTTTGCATATTTTTCTTCATATAGCTGTCTGCCCAGTGCGGTTGAATATTTCTTCTGTGTAACGGTTATCACATTTTCATAATGAACGCTGTTATAGCTTACATGATCATCCACTTCAGAATATTCGTAATCCCAGGCCTCCATAGTATTTTGTGCATTCCCGTTCCAGGTATTGTTTTCTAAAACAGGAAAAATGAGTTTAATGAAGCGCACATTTTCTTCCACTACTTCGGCAGTTGTATTGGTAACGTTAACGGCCCACACATCCTGCAGGGTCCATTGCATCGAATCGTAAGGAATAGTGGCGTCGTAATTTTTTTTATACCTCACCATGCGATAAGTTGTTCTTCCCTGGTTGTCGGTAAACACTTCTTCTAATTGTTCTTTTACCCTGAAGATGGCTTTTACAGTATCGCCTTCCAGTGCCCTGTATGCTGTGGAATCTACATCGTAGATGATATACTTTCCAATATTTACCGGGAAATAATCGTAACCCAGATCGGGTTTATCTTCCAAAACAGGATCTTTTTTGCATGAAATAAATGCAAATACAATAAGGGTATAAAGTAGCAGTGACCTCATTTTTGGAATGTATCAAAGATACGATTTATCTTGCAGTGTATCAGTTAAAAATGTAATTATAATGCAGTTAACGATTCATAAATGCAGACGCGGATTTCGCTGATTTTAGTGAGAAAGAGATATAAATAGTGATGGACACAGATTCTGTAAGTTAAAAATCAGGGTTATTATCTTAAGTAAAGTTTATCCGCGTAACCGGTGGGATCTGTGTTTCTTCCGGGTTAAAGCATCGGTGTTTGAAAATCAATGCTCTACCAACGAAATAAAATCCTTGTGGGTGGGTAAAATGGCTGAGGTTGCGTATAAAAGCAGTTCACCGTTCTCATCCACCAGGTATTTGCAGAAATTCCATTGTGGTGCGCGGTGGTTCCAGCCATTTTGTGATTTCTCGCTTAACCATTTATAAACCGGTGATTTATGCGATCCTATAGTTGATGATTTTTCGAACATCGGAAAGCTGATATCGTAATTGGAACGGCAGAATTGCTGGATCTTAGCTTCACTTTCGGGTTCCTGGCGAAAAAAATCGTTACAGGGAAATCCCAATATTACCAACGACTGCTGGTACATTTGCTGAAAACTTTCCAGTATAGAATATTGATCGGTATAAGAACATTGGGAGGCGGTATTTACTATTAATACTTTTTTGCCTTTAAGCTGGGAAAAATGAAAATGTTCGCCGGTTATAGTCCGCGAACTGAGGTTGTGAAAAGACTTTGGGGCATTTCCTGTGTTGTTTGGGCGAACAATGCATTGGTGACGGCCGAATACATTTTTGAGATATGGAAGCAACATAGGTTTTAAGTTTATATTCTTAAACGATTTAGATTCAAAAAAGTTCCCTTTTTCTCAAAATAATTTACCTTTACAGAAAACTAATTCTAAGCCGGCTTTGTATGTCTAGGATTTTCGCAATAATAAGAGGTTCATCTCATTTCCTTAATCACAAATTATGGAGATTGAGAGTGGAAAAACTGGATAAAAAACAAGGTTTTTTAATTAAACAGTTACGCATTTTTACCTTAGCAATAAAAGGGTTTAATGAAGATAAATGTTTACTGAAAGCATCTGCCTTAACTTATTATCTTTTGTTTTCCATTGTTCCAATCATTGCCCTGGCTTTTGCTATTGCAAAGGGTTTCGGTTTTGAAAAAAAACTGGAAGAGAACCTGCTCCAGGACCTGAGCGAACAAAAAGAAGTGCTTACCCAGGTATTCACTTATGCCAATGAAATGCTTTCCAATGCCAAAGGTGGTATTATAGCCGGGGTTGGTGTTGTGCTGTTATTGTGGTCGGTAATGAAATTATTGGGGAACATTGAAGACTCATTTAACGAGATCTGGGAAATAAAAAAATCAAGAAGTTTCGTTCGTAAGTTTACCGATTACCTTTCCATCATTCTTATTGCACCTATTTTTATCATTGTTTCCGGAAGTATTACAGTAATATTAAAGTCGCAGGTTGATAGTGCCATGCACGATTATTCGTGGCTGCAAACAATTGGACCTGTTTTCCGGGTATTGCTGAAATTATTGTCATTCCTGCTTATTACGGGCTTGTTTACGTTTATCTACATGGTTTTGCCCAATACCAAGGTTAAGGTTGGATCGGCATTTAAGGCTGCTATTGTTGCCGCTATTTTATTTGAATTATTGGAGTGGGGATATATTACTTTCCAGATTGGTGTTGCGCAGTACAATGCAATATATGGAAGTTTTGCAGCCTTACCTTTGTTCCTGGTGTGGGTTCAGTACAGCTGGTTTATTGTACTTTTTGGCGCTGAATTAGCGTTTGCAAATCAGCAT
>DASWXS010000190.1:0-3077 GCA_036405375.1 Bacteroidia bacterium | reverse complement strand
ATCAGCACAAGAGATATTATTTCCAAACCACTCATGTCCACTCTCATGTACGATCAGGAAATCCCATTTTAATCCCCAACCGCTGGCAGAAAGATCACTTCCTTTGTATCCCATCACATAATCATTTCCATAAGCGATGTTGCTCTGATGCTCCATTCCAAGGAAAGGCGCTTCCACCAGCTTGTAACTATCTTTGTAAAAAGGATATGGACCAAACCAATGCTCGAATGCTTTCATTACGCGCACTGCATCCGTAAAATGCTTTTTAGCTTTGGCAAGGTTATAATCCAATACCCAGTAATCCATGTCCAGGCTTCCGGCTTCGCCTTTATACACTTCACTGAAGTGAACATACTTTCCGATATAGGGAATGATATTGTAATTATTAATGGGATTGGTAACTACCCAGTTATAAGTTGCAGTCCCATTTTCGTTTTTTGTTATTCCTTTTAAACGGCCATTTCCAACCGAAACTAATGTATCAGGGCAGGTAATATACATAGCTGCACTATCCACTTCATCAGCCTGGTGATCTTTACACGGATACCAAACACTTGCTCCCATTCCCTGGCAGGCTATACTCACCCAGGGATTTCCCTTTGCATCTTTTTTCCAAACTGTTCCTCCATCCCAGGGCGCGTTTTTGGAGATCTTCGGTTTACCATGATAATATACCTGGAGCGTATAAACTCCATTTATTTCCTGGCCTTTGGGGCTATATAAAAAATGCACATCCGGTTCCGTCTCTCTTCCGAAAGTAAAATAAGTTGCCTTAGCCGGTTTACCTGTGTATGGATCTTTTGGATTGATAAAAACACAGCTATCGATCTGCATAGGACTTTGTAAGTCGATCTGCATGATACGCCCGGGTTTCAACACCTTATACTGAATGGCACAGTAACCGCTGATACTCTTATCTGGAATATTAAACGCTGCATGAATATCATATTTCTGCAAATCCCACCAGTCGCGCCCTTCACCTATGCTACCACGAAGCGTATCAGCAAGTGTGAATTCCTGCTTAAAGCGATGCGATTGAGCAGCAAGTGATACGGCAATAATCGAAAAGAAAAGGATCGTTATTTTTTTCATATTATAAAAGTAAACTTTGTTTTGTTCAGTACAAAGAAGAGATACATGAGCGGTGTCAATACCATGTAAAAAATAATTGACACAATCCATTGACTTCCCAAATCGGCTTTGTACATTTATTATAACAAACGAAACCTTGCAAACCTACCTGACTAAAACACCTTTTCTACGCTTCCTCATGCCGTTTGTAGCCGGCATTGTGGTTTGTATTGTATTCAAGCTGAATATTGAAATACATTGGACGCTGTTAACAGCCTTTGCAGCACTTTCCACAGCCTGCTATCTTTTATTACGCAAGCGTAAAATCCAGGTTTTATTTGGGTTGATGCTTAATGTATTTTTCTTCGCCTGTGGTATTGAAACCTGTTACCTCTATCGCGTAACTAATCATCCTGATCATTACTCCCACTTTATCAAAAACCACGAACAAAA
Organism: Bacteroidia bacterium; assembly: GCA_036405375.1. GTDB lineage: Bacteria > Bacteroidota > Bacteroidia > B-17B0 > Aurantibacillaceae > JADJDM01. The sequence goes on along the minus strand of DASWXS010000190.1, from coordinate 1,553 downwards.
GTATATTGCTTATATATGTAATATTCCACAGGAAAAAGCCAAATCGGTAAAATGCAATGTTCATATCCTAGAACAGGAAAAGGATGGAAAATTCAAAAATGCCTCAGGCGAATTGATCGTTTACCTGGAAAAAGGAAATCGTGCACTTCCTTCTTATGGAGATAAGCTCATTTTCACGGGCCTGCCAAAATTGATCTCTGAACCCAATAATCCTTTTGAATTCAATTACAAGCAATACTTAGCGTACAAAAATATTTTCCACCAGGTCTATCTCAAAGATGAAGATTATATCATTGATGGAAAGTACAAGTCAAATGCTCTCTTCGATTTCGCGATCGGGCTCAAAACAAATTTACTTAATACCTTGAAAGAAAATGGTCTTTCAGGAAACGAATATGCAGTAACCGCTGCTTTAATGCTGGGATATGACGATGAAATATCGAGCGACCTGATGACAGCTTACTCGCATACGGGTACGCTGCATGTACTTTCAGTTTCAGGTTTGCATGTAGGAGTGCTTTTTCTTGCGCTTAACTTCCTGATCCGGTTACCCAAACGGAGAGCATTCGATATTTTAAAAACAGTTATTATTCTTTGCTGTCTTTGGTTTTATGCATTGCTCTCTGGTCTTTCACCCTCTGTAATCAGATCTACAGCAATGTTCAGCTTTGTTTTGTTTGGTGTGATCTTCAATAAAAAAGGACAGATTTACAATTCTATTTTTGCGAGCGCATTTATCATGTTGCTTTTCGATCCTTTCCTGGTCATTGATTCAGGCTTCCAGCTTTCTTACCTTGCAGTAATCGGTATTGTTTTCTTATTCCCGTATATCTACAAATGGTATATTCCCAGGAGAAAGTGGGATGACCTGATCTGGAAAATGTTTGCCGTTTCGCTAAGCGCGCAAATTATTACATTACCTATCACGCTGTACTATTTTCACCAGTTTCCTGTTTTGTTTTTTATTGCCAATATGCTTGTGATCCCATTGTCTTATGTGGTGATGTTTGGTTCAGTGTTCATTGTACTATTTTCAAAGGTAAAAGTTATAGCAATGATTATTACCTGGATAGTAAGCAAAAGTGTATGGATCATGAATACATTTACCGAATGGCTGGATCAATTGGAATTTTCATACATATCCGACATTAACACCGGTTTTATTGATATGATCATTTTATTTTTTCTATTGATAACTATAACAAATGCATTCCTTCGAAAAAGTCCCTTATCACTGATGGCTTCTCTCTGCATTATTACTTTTATACTTATTTCCGGACTGGTATTCAAACTGGAAGGCAATCCTTCGCAGCTGGTTGTTTTTCATTTTAATAAAGAATCAACAATTGGAATCATAGGGAACAAATCAGCTACCTATCTTAACGACAGTATCCGAACAGATAACAGCAGAAGCCTTCAAACCATTGCCAGCTTCAATACAATCAGCGGCATTCAAAAATTGAAAAGTATAGTTATGAAACCAGGAGTTTACCAGTTTACATACGTCGATAAAAAATGGAGCTGGCTAAACGGATGTGACCTGTCATCTTATA
>DASWXS010000189.1:0-16489 GCA_036405375.1 Bacteroidia bacterium | reverse complement strand
TCGCTGATGACATCTTCCGCGCGCTTGTTTTTCAGGTTGAATAACGATTCGCTGAGTAAAATTGGTCACTATGTTATATTGGGTGCTGATGGATCATTAAATAAATCTATATATAACGATGTGCCTTCTTCATTATATGATACAAGTTATTTTAGCTTAACTACAACAAACGATACTACCCGTTTCAACAGGTTGAGCCCCGCTTTAAGCTATAATCTTGTAGCACATAATATCAGCTTCGAAGTGGGTGGAAAAATGGATTATATGCGTTGGTATATGCATGATACCGACAGGGTATTTAATGTGTATAAAGATTATGCTATAGATAGTTCGATTTGGGCAACACCTGATACAATGATGGCGTATAGGTCGTTTACTGCGCTTCAGCGGTTTGCATGGAATAAGAAAGACAGCACACTCGAATTAAGACAACATACGAGTTATATTGTGTCAGGCAAAAACAAAGGCGATTACCAGGCAGCAGTCTCTTTAAATTATAAAATAAAATTCCTGCAAACTTCATTTGCTCTTCACGTGAATACGGAGCTGAGAAGCCCTGATTTGTTTTATGCCTTCAATCGTGTGAATAATGCCTATTGGAAAAATGATTTTGAGAAAAGCGCTTCCAATACTATTCAGTTTGAAGCGCGTTCACAAAAGCTACAGCTGCAGCTGGGCGCGGTTCACCGGAACATAAACAAAATGATCTTCCTGGCAGGGAATCAACAACCGGTACAAACAAAAGGTGCAGTAAATGTTACACGTTTATATGTGAAACATCATCTTAAATTGTTCAAATTCCATTTGGAGAATTGTATCAATTATCAGCTGGCCGAACAGTATCCACTGCCTATGCCTTCGCTTTATACCCAACATCAATTGTATTTCGAACAACGGGTGAAAAAGAATGGATTACGTTTTCAGATTGGCGTGCAGGCGAATTATGCGGGAGAGATGGAACTCGTTTCATACAATCCTGCCTTAAATAGTTTTTATGTACCGGATGTAAAAAACAAGGGAGGCAATTATGTATTTGCCGATTTTTTTGTGAACGTATACTTTAAACCGGTACGTTTTTTCTTTAAGCTGGAGCATGCTAATCAAGGTTTCTCCGGAATGAACTACACGTTGCTTAATAATTATTATCAGCCCGATCGCATGTTCCATTTAGGAATAAACTGGGAGTTCTGGGATTGATTTGCTTCGAATACTTCAACACAGAGGCACAAAGCGCGCAGAGGTTCACAGAGTTTTAAATCAATATTCCTATGTGCAATTCTTATATCTCCGCGAACTCTGTGTTAAAACGTCACGGCGTACTCAACGACACCGGAATAATCTTCCCGTTAATATATTTATGGCTGTGCAGGGCAAAATCCATAATGTATCCCGCCATTTCTTTAGCACTTACAGGAGCTTTATAACCCGGAAAAGCGCCTTCCAGCATTTTGGTTTGCGCTGCACCAATAGCAAGGCAGTTGAATGCAATATTCTTGTCTTTGAATTCTTCTGCCAACAATTCAGTTAAGCCGGCAATAGCAAACTTAGAAGAGCTGTATGCTGTGAGTCCTGCAAACTTGGCACTTCCCTGGTACCCGCCCATACTTCCGATACTAACTACATGTGCCCTTTGTGTTTTACCCATAAACGAAATAAGTTGCTGGAGCAGGAGGAAAGGGGCAAAAACATTGGCGCTGTATACACCCTGTAATTCTTCCTCTGTAATTTCTGTAAATGGTTTGTTTATTAGGGCACCTGCATTATTTATTAAAATGCTTAATTCACCTGCTTTTTGTACTTCGGTTTTTACTTTTTCCCGTCCTTCTTTTGTATTGATATCAGCTTCAATTATCCAGAGTTTTTCATTCGTTGTTTTTTTTAACTCGGCAGTGTGTCTCGAAACTGCAATTACGTTAAGGTTAGCTTCAAGGAACAGGTGAACCAGTTCCATTCCTATACCTCCCGAAGCTCCTGTGATCAAAACGTTTTTCATTATGGTCTTTTTAAACTGTGTTTTTACTCTTTGTTTCTGCACATTATTTAACAGGTTTGATGTAAAGAATTTACTTATCTTTACACTGCTTATGAAAAAGTGTACCTCTTTCACATGTGCGTTTATACTGCTTATCCTGATGCAATTTAATTGCCAGGCCCAGGATACCCGTCCTGCCAAAGTTAAGCAGAAAACTCCAAAAAAGAATTTTGCCGACAGTTTATATTATGGCGGTAATATCGGGCTCCAGTTATATGGAAACGGAAGCATGGTTGATTTATCGCCTAACGTTGGATATAAATTCAATAAAATATTTTCAGTTGGAGTGCAGGGAATTTTTACCAACATCACACAAAAATACCAGGGGTTTAGTTACCGCTATATGTTTTATGGTGCAGGTGCTTTTATCCGCGTAAAACCGCTTCCTTTTTTATTTTTCCAGGGCGAATATGATATATTAAGTGTGCCTGACGCATTCTCAACAGTGTCGAGCAAACGAACCATTGCTGATATCAACCTTGCAGGTATTGGTTTACGAAACCAAATGGGCGAAAATGCCTGTTATTATGCCCTGATCATGTATGAATTTATTCCGACTCCAAACTCTCCCTATACGAATGGGCCGTTCGGTTCTCCCTTGGTTTACCGTGCCGGATTCAATATTAATTTCTGATCTACTTTATCATTAAAACAGTTCCGTTGATCTGTTTATATTCTCCGAAAGCATTTTTGTATTCAACAATATAGGCATACAATCCTCCTTCATAAGCTCCGCCATCCCAGCCTTCACTATCACTGTCTGTTTGCCACACTTTTTGCCCCCAGCGGTTGAATATAGAAACCTTGTACTCTGTTTTTTCAACATATTGTGTTAACGGTAGCCAGGTGCGGTTAATCCCGCGTGGCGAAAAGGCGTTGGGAATAAAGATGCTGTCGGTATGATAAGTTGTTACACTATTCGAATTGCTTAATTCCTGCAACAGGTATGGGTTTCCTGCGCCTTCAACAGCCTGCACATAATAATCAAACCTTCCGGCATTGGGCACAAATTCTTCTATATTGTCAACAAAAGAATAGGTGCTGGAGGATACGTTGGCGATTGGGGTAGGATCAAAAATATCATCAACAGATCGGTAAATACTATATCCCGAAACATTGCCAAGATAGCTTTGATAATCGGACCAGCTCAATGTATTCGTCCGGTTGGTATTGGAAACAACATTAAGAAGTATCGATCTGCTTTCGTTAGATGTAATAGAAGCTAGGTGACAACTGTCTATTACCGAAGCCTTGTAATAATAAATTGTTGTTGCGGTTTCTACTTCTGTATCCGTAATACTGTAGGAAGGCCCGCCATTAGTAGCAACATATCCAACCAGCTTTAATGTTCCGCCGGGAGTAAGAGAGCGGTACACTTCAATTCCCCTGAAAAACTCCGAAGTATCTACCTGTACACTCACCACTATATTCTGGTCTTCATTAACGCTTACACTTTTTACGTAAATGTATGCAGGCTGAGGTTGTGTTTTGGAATAGAACTCTACAACGTTTGAAGTAGAATGAATAGTACCCGTAGAATCAAAAGCCCGCACGAAAAATTTATACGTTTTATTTTGTAAAAGCCCTGTTTTCAGGAAAGAAATGCTGTTGGTATCTGCTATGATGTTGAAAGTTCCATTGTTAACCGACATGTAGATCTTATAGGATCTTAAGCCATTTCTCATGTGCAGGTAAGGGTTCCAGCTTAACAGAACTTCCTTTTCACATAGGTGATAATTATGAAGCAGGAAGATGGTATTTTGATTATTAGAGTGCGGACTAATATTAGTGCAGCTATCTTCACTGGCAATGTCATACGATTCAGATGCTCCTCCGGGAGTTGAGCCCGATGGGATGTGTAGTGTCGGAGCATTTCCCGGAACAATATCCAACGGTAAATACGATAAGCCTGCTTTCTTGTAAACCACGTACCTCACGGCATCCTGGGATGGTGAGGGGCTGAGACCTATAATGGTTTGCCCCGATGCATTGATGCTTACTGAATCAATTACCGGTACTATTGGTACAGTTTCATCCGTAAGCAAAGCTCCGGCTACATTGGAAACGGAAGTACACGAGTTTCCGTCAACGATCTCAACCCTGTAATTGATAAGATAGCTGCATACAGAAATAGTATCCCGCCATTTTATATCGGTAGTTGTACCCAATAAAGTATAAGTTCCGGTCGGATATTCGCGGTAAACCGAATAACTCAGGGAAGAGCTTGAATGGAGAGGAGTTGAAATGGGGTTCCACTGCAAATAAGCTACACCATTCAAAGGATTACTCAATACCAGGAAGATAGTCCTTACCGTATCTGTAGCAGGCTGGGTGCCGCTTACAGCAACTGTTGTAACATAAAAAAAGCGGGGAAAAGTGTTTGCGTTTGATCCCGTATGCGTAAAGGAAGTTGTTGCATAAGAGTTTACAGATCCCACATTTACGTAAGTTCCGTTTAAAGTGGTTGAACTGAAAATATCGTACCTGATGAATTCAGATAGAGGATCTGCGGGCTGCGACCAATTAAGTGTAACATCGCCATTGGGAAGCACAGAAACACAGTTAACCACCGGCGAATTAACTACTGCCTTCGTGAAAAACGGCAAAAAAAGAAGTATTGTGAATAGAAATCTCAGTTGTTCAACGATTTATGCAAATTTACAACAAAAATAACGTCTTTTTTTTTCGTATATTGTATTATAAATAATTAACAGGGAATGCCTTATAAAATAAAGATCAGCGCCTCCTAAGGTGTGTAATTTGTGCTTATTTCGCATCTTAAGGACTAAAATAGCTATTTTTGTTAAAATATCCGGAACATATCAATACTATTGCCCGTTTAAAACCTATGTCTTCATGTGCAGATCCTATGTTTGAATTAAATGCACTGCCGGATAAATCATTGGCTCCCCAACAACAGATTGTTTTACCACGTAATAATACAGTTAAGCGTTGGTTGTTTTTCCTCGCATTGGTATGGATTTCTGTTTTTGTTTCGCAAAAAGGCTTCGCACAATATGCCAGCGAGGATGAGCTAAAAAAGCAGGCTGCCCAGTATTTTGAGGATGAGGATTATGCCAACGGCTACAAAGCATATTCACAGCTCGTTTCCAATTACCCGAAAGATGCCAATTACAATTACCGGCTGGGGGTTTGTATGTTGTATACCGAACCGGACAAGAAAAAATGCTATAGCTATCTTGAGTTTGCCAATAAGAATATCAAAGATTGCGAGAAAGAAGCCATGTTTTATCTTGCTAAAGCATACCATACCAATTTCAGGTTTGATGAAGCAATAAAACTCTACACGCAATACAAAGCAATTGCTTCTTCATCTATGGCTAAAAAACTTTCGGTAGATAAAGAAATTGATGCATGCAAAAATGGGAAGCGATTACTTAGTAACCTGAACGAACTGGTTGTATTAGAAAAGAAACAATTAGCGGAAAATGATTACTTCCGTAGCTATAACCTCAAAGATATTGGTGGAAAGCTGCTGGTGAAACCCGATCAGTTTGTTACGGGGGCTGATAAAAAGAAAAAAAATAAATCCATTGTATACCTGCCTAAGTCAGGAGACCAGCTGTATTATGCAAGTTACGGTTCGGGTGATAACAAAGATATTTACATTGTGCGTAAACTTCCCAACGGAGAGTGGAGCAAGCCTCAAAGTATTGGAAATGCAATAAACACTCCTTATGATGAAGATTATCCGTTTTTGCATCCTAACGGAAGGGTGCTGTACTTTGCTTCCAAAGGACATAACAGCATGGGAGGGTATGATATTTTTAAGTCGGAGTTTGATGAAGCAAATGGCGTGTGGGGCAAACCGGTGAATCTCGACTTTCCAATAAATTCACCTAACGACGATATTCTTTTTGTTACTGACTCGCTTGAGAAAACGGCTTACTTTTCTTCTGCCCGCCAAAGCCCGATAGGCAAGCTGGATGTGTTTAAGATCAATACCGAACGCAGGCCACCTGAGTATATTTTTATAAAAGGAAACGTACTTAAGAAAATTGAGGGGCAAAGTCTTGCTTCCAAAATTTCGATCAAGGATATAAATGCAGGTGAAAATGTTGGAAGTTTCCAGGCAAATACAACAGGCGGATACCTTGCCAAGATTCCCAACGGTGGCAAATTCATATTTACAGTGGAAACACCGGGTTTTGTAACCCAATCAGAAGGTATTGATATCCCGGTCAGTAATTCCCTGTTGCCTTACAAGCAATACATCAGTTATGACAGCCAGAAAAAACTGGTAATAGAAAACAAATTCGAGGTAAATAAAAATGATGAAAATGGTTACCTCGATTATATAGATGTTATTGAAGAAAAATCGAAGATGGATGTAAATGCGTCTGATTTTACTTCGCAACCGCTTACTAATAATGGCAATACCAATAACTCAGGTACTGATAACACAAATGCGAACAATGGTACAAATTCCACTAATGCCAACAATGGAAATACTACCAGCACTAACGGAAATACCAATACCAACTCCGGCAACACTAATTTAAGTAATCAGCAATTGGAACAGCTGGCTTATACAGATGCAAAAGAGTTAAAGGATGAGGCGGATAAATTAAAAGCAGATGCAAATGATGCTTTCAATTTTGTGAACAATCAGAAAACAGATGCTATACAGAAAGAGAACGAGGCTACAAAAGCACTGGAAGAAGCAAATGCAGAAACCGATCCGGTTAAAAAAGAATTACTTGTAAATAAAGCCAATGAGCTGAAGGATGAAGCAAAAAAGCTGAAAGACCAGGCCGCTCTTGCTGAAAATATTGCCAAACAATTGGATATTGATGCAAATAACAAAAAGAAAGAAGCTGACCTGCAACAAAAATATGCCGACCAGTTAAAAGAAGTAAATAAATCGAAGAACAGTAAAGAAGCATTGGCTAAACTGGAGGCCATTCAGAAAGAGCAGGAACGGCTTGGAGAGCAAAAGAATACCACAAATGAACTGGCTAATTCAATCAAACTGGAATCGGACAGGAAAGATGAGGAGATTGAAAAACTTCAGCCGATCATTAACAAACAAAAAAATGAAGTAAAAGATATCCAGGGTGAAATTGCAGGAATTGATTCGGAGATCAGTGGTACCAAAGACAAAACATTATTGGAAAATCTGAATGCCCAAAAGGAAGAGCTGAATAATGAGCTAAGCCTAAAGTCGAACGAGCTTAAAAGAAATGAAGACAAGCTACAGTTATTGAAAAAAGAAAGCGATGCACTGAAAAGTCAATCCGATTTTGCAAGCAATATGCTTACCCAGGTTAAAGGAACAGATAATATAGCTTCCAATGCAAATAACGGGAACACTAATTCAACTAACACTAATTCAGGAAATACGAATACAAATTCGAACAACGGAAATACAAATACAACCAACACTAATTCAGGAAACATCACCAATAACGGAAATGATGTTAGCACTAATTCAAATAATGGAAATACAACTAATACCAACTCCGGAAATACTACCAATAACGGAAATGATGCCAGTACCAATTCGAACAACGGGAACACAAATACCAATAACACTAATTCGGGAAATACTACCAATAACGGAAATACAAACGAACCTGCTTTAGCCGGTATCCAGAAAGATCAGAAGGTATTGGATGATGAAATAAAACGATTGAATGCGCAGCCGGAAACATCGGGTCGTTATGAAGAGCAAAATACATTGCTTACTAATTTTATCGGAGCCCTGGATAAGGAAATCGTTGCGCAGAAAGATGAATTGAAAAAAGCAAAGACATCGAAAGACAAAACTACCATTTCAAATAAGATCAAGGAATTAGAGCAAACTAAGAAAGATAAAGAAGAAGATAAGAGGATCAACGATTCTAAAATTGCTTATTTTAAAAATATAGAGAATAACGCTACCGCAAATAATAACAATAGCAGTAACAATAATAATAACGCTAATACTACAAACAATAACGGAAACAATACGAACGGAAATTCGACCGATGTTACCAATAATAACAACAACGGAAATTCGAATAATAATAGCGGAACCACTGATACGAACTCGGGTAATACCAATAACAACAATACCACTGCTAATACCACGGTAACACCTGATAGTAAGGAGAAAGTAAATACCCTAAATGCGGAAGCAGATAACCTGTCAAAAGAAGCGCTCGATCTTCGTAAACAAACAGCTGCGCTTACCGGGACCAAAAAGCAGGAGAACCTGAATAAAATAAAAGATCTCGAAAACCAGGCTTCAACCAAGCGTTACGAGGCGGTGCAATTAACAGCGAAGGATAATGAAAATGCTTATAATAACAATCAAAAAACAATTGATGAATATATACAGGCTAATGGCAACAAAAGTAATCCTGAAATAACCAAAGCAAATACATTGCTTTCAGAGGCAAAGTCGCTTTCTGCCCAGGCAGCCAAGATCGAGCAGGAGGCAAAATCAGAACCGGATATTGCAGCTAAGACAGCTTCTTACAGTAATGTAGAAGAAAAAGCTATTCTTGCACTTCAGAAACAGGAAGAAGCACTGGCTTTGCTGAAAAAGAACAATCCTGGCTTTGTTCCTTCTACGAACAACATAGCATCCAATAATACGAACAACGCTAATTCGGGGAATACAAATACCAATAATAGTACAAATACAAACAATACCAATGCCGGTACTGATGCTACAAATAAAAGTGTTGAATTACAAAATACGGCTTCAATCAAAAAACAGGAGTATAACAATTTACTGGATCAGTTAAAGAATAATGAATCGCAGGCTAATGGTACGAATCCGGAAATACAGCAGAAAAAGAAAGATGCCGAACAACTACTTACTTCGGCTGAAGAGCTTATCAATGCTGCTAACCTTACAACCAATCCGAATGAGAAAAACCTGATGCTGGATGAGGCCAATCAAAAAATTGCTTTGGCCACTAACCAGCTAAATGAAGCAAACAACCTGAGCAAACAATTGCAAAGCCAGGGCAATAATAATACTGCTTCAACAAATACCAACAACACAAATGGTAATACTACCAATAATACTACAACTAACAATTCAGGAAACGATAATTCGAACAACACGGCAAATACAAATTCCAATAATGGAAATGATAACAATGCTGCCAATAATGGAAATACCAATAACACTGCGGCAACCAATACAGTTATTCCAATTGATAATGGTAAGCTGACCCCGGAACAGATAAAGCAGATCCAGAATTCGCAGGATTATAAAAATTTCACCACACTTAATGACGAAGCAAAAAAATATGAGGCTATAGCAAACAACGAGAAATCGAAAGCTGAAGGGTATTATGCACAGGCAACCAATTACCTGAAGGAGTCAAATGACTTGCGTATTCAGCTGGACCAATTGTCGGAAGGAGAGGAGAAAAAACAGAAACAGGAGCAGGCAATAAAACTTGACCGGTTGGCTAACGAATTCAAGGCAAAAGGCGATTCAGTAAATGAACTTGCATCCAATACCCGCGCTTTTGCGGATAGCAAAAAAATGGAAGCAGATGCCTATGCACAATCGTTGGATAAAAAAGTATATGAGAATATACTTATCGCATCCGGAAACCAGCCCAATACTGCCGGCACCAATGAAAATAATTCGGGCAATAATGTAAATAACGCAGGTAACAATACAAACAATGAGAATACAAAGTATGCGGGTTATTCGCCGGGGTATGCAGATAATGTGGATAAATACGAAAGCGATTTGCAATCGTACGCCGGAGCGGAAGAAAATGAATCGAACCTGAAAGGACAGAATGCCACCCTGAACAATTTTAATAAAGCAATTGATGCGGAAGTGGCCGCTCAGAAAAAGAAGCTGGCAACGGCTAATGCTGCAGATAAAACAAAGATCAATCAACGCATAAAAGATCTTGGAACTCAAAAAACGAACAACTCCAATGCAATTGCAGCTAATAATGCGAAAATAAAAGCGCTTCAGCCTGTTGTAACCAATAATAACAATAACGGGAATTCGAATACCAACAGCGGTAACACAACTAATACAAATTCAGGAAACACCAACAATAATAATACGGCTAATACGAATTCAGGAAATAACAATAACACAACAAGCACCAACAATACAGGTAACAATACTGCAAATACCAATACAAATACGTCCGGAACTGCATTCAGTGCAAATGGTATAGAGGTGAAAAGCGGGAATGCATACTCTGCTTCAAAACCAATTCCTATCGATGAGAAATTACCTAATGGAATTATTTTCGCGGTGCAAATCGGTGCATTTAGAAACCAGATCCCGAACGACCTTTTCAAAGGCCTTTCTCCACTAAGAGGTGAAACTACTTCAAATGGATTGATCCGTTACCAGGCAGGTCGATTCAATAAATTTGAAGATGCCAACGCTGTTAAAAATGATCTTAAAAAACTGGGATATAAGGATGCTTTTGTTGTTGTATATAAAGATGGTCAGCGCATAAACCTGGGAGCAGCGTTCAATGAATTAAAAAACCAGGGTATGAATGTTACGGTTGATCCTAATTCAAGTGCTGGTATTACCATTAATACAAACATTCCGAATGCAAACACGGTGGCAACAACTATGGCTAACACTGCCGGAAATACAAATGCAGCTGCAACAAACAACTCGGTGAACACAAATGGCGGAGGTGTTGCCAATGCAAGCGAGTTGAACACTATACAGGGAATGCTGTTCACCGTGCAAATAGGTGTTTACTCGAATGAAGCAAGTAATTCGCAGCTATACAATTTGCAGCCAATTTATCGCGAGCGTTTGCCAAACGGTTATTACCGCTACACAGCAGGTGTTTATAACAACATTGATAAAGTAAAAGGTGATAAGACTAAAGTAAATGCCTTAGGAATTAAAGATGCTTTTGTTTCTGCTTACCTGAATGGGGAACGTATTAAGATTGCTGATGCCATGGCAAAATTAGGTTCAGGAGATAATATCCAGTTTCCGGCTGAAAACCCGATTCGCTTTGATGGAGGGCCAGCAATCATAACAAATGTTCCTTCGAATAATACGCCGGCAAATAACACTCCTGCTGTAAATGCAAATACCAATTCAGGTACACAACCATTTAATAATGGCATTACACAAGGGCCTCAGCCTACTACTGAAAATGGAGTGAAAGTAGGAGATGAAGGTATCACGTTCAAGGTGCAGGTGGGTGCTTATAAAAACCAGGTTCCTCAAAATGTTGCCAATAGTTTTATGAAGATCAAGAACTGGCCGATTTCGGCGAGCCAGGTAAATGGTTTGTATATCTATACAGTAGGGTCGTTTGTAGATGCTAAATCTGCACGACCACTGCTTGAAGAAGCAAAAGCAAACGGCATCAGCGATGCATTTATTACCGTTTATAAAGATGGTAAGAAATTATACGGCGCAGAAGCAAGCTCTTACCTGAACAGGTAACCAGGTTTCGTTATTGTAGTATTTATATAGTTTGAATTATGAATAAACCACATTCTTCCGAGCACAAACCTTATTTTGATCGTTATATCAAACTCGTCCCCGATGGAGACTTTATGCAGGCATACAGGCATAATTCACTTGAGGTCGCTGCATTTTTCCAGGGTATCGAGAAAGCTAAGCACAATTACCGTTATGCGGAAGGCAAATGGACCGTTAAAGACGTATTGATGCATATTATTGACACGGAAAGAGTAATGTCATTCCGTGTGCTGGTTGCAGTGCGTGGCGATAATAAAACTCCGCTTCAACCTGTTGACGAAGACCTGTATGCTGCTAATGTTGATGTGTCGGAACGGACCATGAACAGTTTGGTGGATGAGTTCTTATTGGTTCGAAAATCAACAGAGCTTATTTTTGAACACATTACCGAAGAACAAAGTAAGTTTCTTGCCAATGGAGTTGATCATCCTATTTCAGCACGTGCTATCGGGTATTTGCTGGTAGGACATACTATCCATCATATGAACGTAGTGAAAGAAAGATATTTGTAGCTTATTCAATATTTATCCTGTCGCCGTGTGATTTGGGCTGACGAAAACGGAGTCTTGCCAGGGTTAACAGATTTCTTCATAAACACTTTATTTAAAAAGAATAGTTGTTGCTAAATTACCTGATTTTAACAATGTGCTTCTGTTTTCTTTTTATATTTGTTATATAAATTAAACGCCTCTGTTAATTAGAGCCCTTTCCTTATCGGCCGACATTGTTTGATCATGTTCTTCAGCCTGCTTGCCTGCTGGGTTGAATGTGTTTTATTTTCTTATTAACTAAAAAGCATTTAACATGTTACATTTATATACAGACCGTTTGAGGTTAGTGCCTCTTACATTGGAACAATTAAAAATCCTTTCCGGCGGAAGAAACAGCCTGGAAAGATCAATGGGACTTATCCTGTCCGATTTCGTTTTGAACGCAGATGATAGTTTTATGGAAGAATTTCAGCTTGCAATTGATACGCATTGCATTCCGAAAGTTACAGAGAACCCCGATAATTATTTATGGTTCACCCATTGGCTTATTGTTCACCGGTCACTCGATCTTACTATTGGTGGAATAGGTGTTGATGGTTTGCCCAACGAATCGGGTGAAGTAATGATAGGTTATTATATCGACAAAAAATTCGAAGGGCAGGGTCTTGCCGCAGAAGCACTGGCCGGTATGATAAAATGGCTTTTCGAAAATGAATCTGTAAAATCAATAATAGCAGATACGCAGGAAGATAACCTGGCTTCTCAGAAAGTATTGAGGAGAAACGGATTTGTTTTTGAGAGTAGGGTAGATGAAGGATATCGTTTTCGCCTCAGGAGCGAAATAGAAGAACCTGCTGCTTTAGGAATTTAAAAAACAGATTGAAATAAAAAGGGGTGGGATATTACTTTCCACCCTTTAAGTATTTTTCTATAAGTTTTTGAGTATGCTTTAGTGAGTTACCTTTCCAACCAAAGTGGCCGGGAATAACTGTTTTGCTTTTCCCAAACTTTGTTTGTACTTTTTTAACGCTAGTTTCCCATGCTGCTACGTTGGCATCATTTAAATTACCGAGATCGGTTGACTCCGTACTTTTTACAAAGCAACCTCCGTAAAGGATTCCTGATGAATAAGCACCATGTTTATATGCATATACTACAATATTATCTTGTGCATGTCCTTGCCCGGGATAATACGTTACAAACGACATATCGCACAACGTAAAAGCGGTATCCTGCGTAAAATAAAATTCGGGTTGTTTTTCTCCTTTTTGCCTGCATAATTCAAGGGTTTGCAAACTTGTAAAAGTTTTAATTCCTTTTGATCTATAGTATTCCAGGCCACCTGTGCGATCGTTATGATGGTGTGTTGAAATGCATAATACCACCTTTTTATTGTGTCGTTTTTCGATACTGTCGAGCAAAGGCTGAAACTGTGTTGTATCCCATGGAGTATCGATCATAACAACCCCTATGCACGTAACGGTGTACATACCGTTTGCAGGAACCCGGTATCCCTTGTATTCGTTGTAGGTGGTGAATGCATAAGCATCCTTGCTTAGCCGGGTTATTTCCAGCTGCTTTTTTGTTTCCTGTGCAAAGAAATGATTAACAAGTAAAAAAGTAGATAGTATAAATAAATAACGCATTAATTGTTTTTGAAATAATGAGTGAGTTTTTCGTTCAGCAGTAAAATCAGTTCCTTTGAGTTGTATTTATAAATATCTTTAATGTTCAACACTTTTATTTTTGAAGACGATTTCTGTTTTAAATATTCATTAATCTGCTTCCTGTGTTTTTTTTCCATCACAAAAATCGTGTCAGCCCATTCAATAAGATCTTCAGTAATAAATGTTGTTCCTTCCTGGTCGCAGATCTTCCTGTTGGTTCCGGCAGATAGAAAATTGAATTTGGGATACAATATACTAAAATGATCTTCTGCGGTTTTAGAACGTTGCTTATTAGCTGAACATACGAACAGAACATTAGTCATAGCTCAGAAAATTATTCGTTCATTTTTATTCAGTTCAAACCGGAGATCACCGTTTCTTTCAACACCAGTTTGTTTCCAGCCGGCTTTGCGATACAACCGTTCCGCTTTGGAGTTTGGAGCGGTTCCAAGCCACAGTTTATTATTGTAATATTCAAAATACCAATCAAGCATTATATTATGCAGTGTGGTGCCAATTCCTTTTCGTTCATGTTCCGGGTCAATGAACAATGCCCAGATGTTGTAATTGGTAAAATCAACTATTGCGAAACCAAGGATCTTTCCATTTTCTTCGCACACCCAACCTTTGCCTTTTTTTGTAATGAAGTCAGTATAATCTGCTTCTGTAACCGCTAATGGATTGCCTAGTATGTTTTCTTTTACGGCACATCTTATAATGTGCATAGGTTTAATATCCGCTGGTATAGCTTCCCGGTAGTTCATCCGAAAGTAAAGGTAAAGAACATTATTAACCTATTTAAGCGAAAAACGAAAAAATCGTTCCATTTTTTCTGGGCAGGTTCTTCTACAGTTTTTTTGTTAAAAATATATGGCTGATTTCCTGTTTTGGGGTTAGGAGAGGGTGCCTGGTGCGGGCATAAAATTTTCAATGCAAAGGTAAAACCTCTAAAAACGCATTACAATGAAAAATCAACAGCCATCAAACAAAAAGCACAATGAGCCGGGAAGAAAAAATCAAACAGGTTCACTCAACAAAAAACCGTTAACCAATAAAAAGCCAGACAAAGAGTATGATACGCTTGATCCGGATTTTACCAAAACGGAGATTCAGAACAACGGAAAAAATGATGCGCGGATCGACACAACGTATGAGCCGACTGCGTACCAGGAAGACGATAATAATGAATTTCCGGATGACGAAGATGTTCCGGAGAACAATAATAAGCCAATAGGAAATAAAACTATGGACACTGAATAAACCAAAATCTTCAGTTTTTAAGAGGGCTTCTTTTGAGGCCCTTTTTTTATGCTATTTACTTGTTAGAAGAAAAATAGACGCAGATTTCACAGATTACACGGAAGTGATGTTTACCAATACTATTTGTGAAATTCAACAAAGCCAAATTTAAATCAGCGTAATCAGTGCAATCTGTGTCAAGGAGCTGGTAGTTAAAATTAGCACGGATATTGTCCGACTATAGCGGGCATTGTTTTAAATATGAAGTATTTCTTAAACACCAAACTGGTTTAAATGATGATCGAGATGTTTGACAAACATGTTGTTCCATTCATTTTTAGATAACACTCCAAATGAATGAGACTCTTTGCCATCGAAATGAGAAGCGCCAAGCTCCTGCGTTTTTTGGATGTGAGCAATCAAACGATTCTTTTCTGTTTCAAAGTTTTTGTCGCTGCTAACAATAAACTGTGGGCCTGTTCTGAGGTTTGGTTTATAAGGCACTTCATTCACAACAAACTTTTTTACAAATGCCTTTAAAAAGAATTTTTGGAATCCTTTTGGCCTGGGATGTTTGTCGTCATAGATCAATTCGTAGCTAACATTGCAATGGGCAAGCATTTGCGCTACACTCATTGTTCCCCAAAGGCGTTGAGTTGTTGGAGTAAGGTTATTGATGCGGCCAATTATTTCCGCAGTGTCATTCTTATCAAAAGCGTTTTTCATATTCTGTTTTTTTGTAAAAGTAATAGTGCTTAGTGACAACTGTATGTCAGTAGGTTTTAAGCAACGAATTTTTTTAATTAAAAACCCCGCTGAAGGCGGGGTTTTGCTTTTTAGTTGATTACCGGTAATAAACCGTATGCTTTGCTGTAATACATCATCTGCTCTGTAAAGTCTTTAGGATATTCAATCTTCACGTCTATGATTTTCTTTCCTTCCATTACAGGAACCAGCTTTGGCTGTATAAATCCTGCATATGGAGCGAATTTTAATGTAGCATAACGATCCAATACTTCCTGGTGCAATGCCTTGTCTACTTTAACACCATAGTTTTCTACAAGAGCTTTCCCAGCTTTGAAATCACCCTGCGATTTGATGCGCTGAATTTCTTTTAATAATTCACCGAACAACACTTTTAATTTCGAGTAATCATTTACAACAAAAAATGTTTTGTTGTTTTGTTTTACTTTGCTGATCACATTTTCTTTCTGGCCTTTTTCAAAAACCCATGCAGCTACCAACTGGCGGTTACGCATATGAGCCTCTTCCAGGTTGTTGCCTAATTTTAAACGCGACATCTGTACCATTAATCCTTTAGTAATGTATTCATCATAAGCAGCTTTACCGTAGTCAAGCGATGGCATCACCCCAAGGTCAACAAGTTTCTGGTCGTATAAATAATACAATGCAACCAAATCAGCACGAGCTTCTTCTAAAGTGGAAGCATAATTTTTTAATGCATTCTGGTCTGTTCCCATTTCAAGTTGTCCGGATGCGTGACCAATTACCTCGTGCATATCTGTATGAAGTTTATCAGCAAGAGGCGCATAGTTCTTTACACGTTCCTGGATTTCTTTAGTCATGTAGAACTCAC
>DASWXS010000188.1:0-3472 GCA_036405375.1 Bacteroidia bacterium | reverse complement strand
CATTTGTATTTTTTGATCGAACTTTCCAAACACCTGGGTTTTTATCCGCAAAATAATTTCACTGCAGAGCATCCTTATTTTGATCTGCTGGAAGGAGCATTTGTGGAGAAAATCCCGCAACACCCTAATTACCTTAGCCAGCAAAGTGGGATGTTATTATCAGACCTGTTAATGGTTGATCTCAGGAACATCAGGTATTATAATATTTCCAAAGCGGAACGCGACGATCTGCTTAACAATCTTTTGCTATTTTACAGGTTACATGTGGCCGGCGTACACGAAATAAAGTCTTTGGCTGTGTTAAGGGATACATTTAGTTGAGCTAAAACACGTATCTTTACACCTTCATTATGGGCAAACTTTTCAGGGTATTTAAATACATCAAAGGCTATTGGGGTTATGCATGGATGAATATTTTATTCAATGTGTTGTTCTCTTTTTTCTCCGTATTTTCAATAACACTAGTGATCCCTTTCCTTGACCTGCTTTTTCAACCTTACGAAAAGCTGGTTGAATACAGTCAACATGCGAAACCGGTACTTTCTCTTTCAGGCTCATCGGTGAAAGATTATTTTTATTACCAGATGTCGCATTACATCACGCAGTATGGAACAGGGGCATCGCAGATAGCACAGGGTAAGAAAGAAGCATTGATCTTTATTTGTATCTCGGTAGTTGTACTTATTTTCTTAAAGAACCTTTTCAGGTACTGTGCTATGTTTTTCCTGGCGCCTATCCGTAACGGAGTTGTACGTGATCTTAGAAACCAGATGATGAAAAAATCATTGGAGCTTCCTTTATCTTATTACAGCGATGAACGTAAGGGAGATATTATGAGCAGGATGACAACAGATGTGCAGGAGATTGAATGGAGTATCATGCAAACATTAGAGCTGATGTTCAGGGAACCGCTGCTTATCATTATTTCTATGGTAATGCTTATTGGTATCAGCCCTTATCTTACCTTATATGTACTGTTACTGTTGCCTGTTGCGGGACTTATTGTAGCACTTATTGGGAGAAGCCTGAAAAGATCTTCTGTAAAAAGCAAAGAGGTCTTGGGTTCCCTGTTCAGCATCATGGAAGAAACGCTGGGTGCTTTGAAAGTGATAAAGGCATTTACCGGGGAGCGGTTCATTCAACGTAAGTTCGAGGAAATAAATCAGAAGCACTTTAAATTATCAGTAGGTATTTATAGAAAAACGGATCTTACCTCTCCTGTAAGCGAATCGGTTGTGGTAGGAGTATTGATGGTTGTAATGTTCCTGGGAGGGAAAATGGTCCTGGATACGGAAAGTGGATTGATAACAGAAGCCGCGGGTTTATCAGCTGCAGCGTTCATGGGATATTTTGCTATTGCTTCTCAAATTCTTCCACCTATAAAGCAAATCACTATCGCTTATAATAGCATCCAGAAAGGAATTGCTTCTGAAGAACGTATTGAAAAAATATTGCATGCAGAGGTGCTGATTGCCGACAAAGAAAGCCCGGTTGTTGTAAAAGAATTCACAAAAAGTATCGAATACAAAAATATGTCGTTTGCCTACACAAAAGGCGATGCGGGTTATGTATTGAAGAAGATCAATCTTGTAATTGAAAAAGGAAAAACAATTGCTTTGGTTGGTCAATCAGGTTCCGGAAAAACAACCCTGGCAGATATGCTGCCGCGTTTTTACGACCCAAGCGAAGGTGGAATTTACATTGATGGTGTTTCATTAAAAGATATGAGCCTCAAGAATGTGCGCAACCTGATGGGAATTGTTTCGCAGGAATCGGTTTTATTTAACGATACCATTCACAACAACATTGCTTTTGGTATGGAACATGTTACCCGTGAGCAGGTTATTGAAGCAGCTAAAATTGCGAATGCTCACGATTTTATTTCGCAAACCCCGTTTGGCTACGATAGCAATGTAGGCGACAGGGGAAGTAAATTAAGCGGAGGACAAAAACAACGAATTTCTATTGCCCGTGCTATTCTTAAAAACCCGCCTATATTGATCCTTGATGAGGCAACGTCTGCACTGGACACAGAAAGCGAGAGAGTAGTGCAGGATGCGTTGAATAGTCTTATGAAAAACCGCACCTCGGTAATTATTGCTCATCGTCTTTCTACGATTGTTCATGCCGATGAGATTATTGTTCTTCAAAATGGCGAGATCCTGGAGCGGGGTAACCATAAAGAACTTTTGGGGATTAATGGTACCTACAAACGTCTTTACGACATGCAAAGTTTTAAGTAAATAACGTGTTAATAAGTCGTTAACTCGGTTTAGTTTACGAATTGCTTTTCTGATTTTTTTGAGCCACCTTGCTCAACTTAAAATTGCGAAAGGGAATGAAAAAGAAGTTATTAGCATTATTTACATTTGTAAGCATAGTTGGCTTTGCGGAAGGTAATCCTACATCATTGATAGACCTCGTTAGCTTTGAAGCGCTTCAAAACAGCAACAAAATTGACATTAAATGGGTAACCAAAGCGGAGTTTGTTAATTCTTATTTTATAGTAGAAAGATCTAAAGACGGGAAAAATTATGAAGAGGTAATTAAAATGCCCGGGAATGGAAAAGGTAATTTCTATATGGAGTATTTCGACGCTGATTATACGCCAACGGAAGGGATTTCATACTATCGTTTGAAACAGGTTACTGAAAACAGCGAAGACGTTATTCACTCTAACATTGTGGTTAATTACTATAAACCGGCTCCTGTTACAGCATCAGATATTACAATAACCCAGGATCCTGCTTCGGAAGAACAGCAATTTAATATGTTGCTGAAAGGATTCGAAGGGAAAGAAGTATTGGTTGTATTAAGAGATAAAGCCGGTAACGAATATTATTCAAAAGTATTCATGAGCGCTACCCAGCATTATCTTGCAGCGCTTGACCCGGAAAGAACGTTGCCTGCAGGTGAATACCTGGTAACAGCGTCTTCCAATAACAAGGTATACAGCAAAAAAATTAAAGTCAGATAGTACGATACATCAAAATCTGAAAGCCTCAATGCAAAACATTGGGGCTTTTATTTTATAAAGAAATGTACTCCCAGGCGGAGGTGTAACAATTCTTCGTTTCACAGAAGTCGATTAACTTTTTATAGAAATCATTATTGGATAGGGTAGCAGAATCGCCTATCATCACCAGCTTTTTCTTTGCCCTCGTTAAAGCAACATTGGTACGCCTTAAATCGGAAAGGAAACCGATTTCCCCGGCATTATTACTTCTTACAAAGCTAATGTAAATCACATCACGTTCTTCCCCCTGGAATCCGTCAATAGTTTTTATAGCAATGTTCTTTTTGACGTCTTCGCTTAAATCAGTTTCATTTACTTGTTCCTTTAGCAGTTCAATATGACTTTTGTAAGGAGCAATAATGCCAATACTGATGTCGAAATATTCTTTGCCGGAAGCATGTTTATAGTCTTCGGTTAGTTTTGCTAAATGTTTCCAGAGAAGATTTGCTTCTTCCG
>DASWXS010000187.1:0-12610 GCA_036405375.1 Bacteroidia bacterium | reverse complement strand
TTGGCTTGTTTGCAGGCATCTAACATTGCCTGAACTGCTTCTTTTGTGAACGCATCACCTTTTATGTCTTCAAACACATAAGTACGTTCGCCAATTTTTGCTGAATGAAAGAAGTGAAATTCGGAAAGATCGCCAATACCTGACTCCCACATAAGGGTGTTAGGTTCATCTATTACGTATTGTTTCACTTTGTTCACGTCATCGTTCCCGTTATCAGCTTTTTTAGTAGCTGTAGTCCCACCATCTTCAAGTATCGATACCTGGAAATTAGAGCCGGCTTTTATTTCATAAGCACCCCACGATTGCATTACTGTATCTAAAGTTCCTTTTGAAGAATCCGGAGCCAGTACATATAAATTCATACCTGTTTTACTAATGTCTAGGTAACGCATTCCGGCCGGGGCAACTAAAGGTTCCTGTTCTTTTG
Organism: Bacteroidia bacterium; assembly: GCA_036405375.1. Lineage (GTDB taxonomy): Bacteria > Bacteroidota > Bacteroidia > B-17B0 > Aurantibacillaceae > JADJDM01. The sequence continues at coordinate 12,183 of DASWXS010000187.1, read as the reverse complement.
TTCCTCCACAGGAAACAAATAACACTGACATACAAATAAATGATAGTGCAAATAAATACTTCATGAGTGCTTGTTTTAAGTTTATTGTTATCTCACCTTCCTAATTGACCTTTGAGAACCAATTGGATTATGGGAGCAAATATATAATAATAAGGTTTACAATTATAGTAAGCGACTTGATTTTTATTAGGCTTACAAAAAAGCCGGATGGCTTTATGGGATGGAAAAGGGGGAAATAAAAAAGTCCCGCTGAGCGGGACCTTTTATTACTTCTTCTTAGCTGCTTTCTTAGCTGCTTTTTTAGGAGCTGCTTTTTTAGTAGCTTTTTTAGCTGCTTTTTTAGGAGCTGCTTTTTTTGTCGCTTTTTTAGCTGCTTTTTTAGGAGCTGCTTTTTTTACTGCTTTCTTTGCCATGGTTTTTGTTTTTTGAATTGTTAATACGAAGTAACGAAAATTCTTTGATGTTCATAAATAAAATGTGAATTATTTTATTAACATGTTTTTGTTAAGAATGTAGATAACCATCAGCCAATGATTACTTCTTAAAATATTTTATACTCTTTATGAAATTTCTATTCCTTTGAAACATTTATGAATAAAGACTTTCAGAGCATCGCAGTTTTTACAGATAAAAAATCAATGAACAAATCCTCATCACTTTTTAATAGGCTTATGAAGTAAAATAGAGGTAAAAAAATTATTGACCAAGCTCCCATTTTTGTTCAATATCCCAATCACTGATAATTTTTATTGGCTGGGCATACATCATAATTTTTTCCGGTTGTATTTTATTCAAATAATCACCAGCCGTGAAAGCCTTGTCATTGTTGGTGTCCAGCACTAATCGAATAGTGTATGTATCAGGAATCACATCAAAAAATTTCATTTCAAAAGCATTTTTATCTGAAAGAGCGGAGGCATCCGCATATTTTTCATAAATCACCTTATTTGACGGATTTAATAGTTGAACCACGTAATTTATCTTTTCAGGGTTTAAAAGAATAAGATTAAGTGTACCATAATCACTTTTCTCCGTTGTTTTAAATTTAAAAACAATGGAGTCGTTTCCTCTTTCGAATTTATCCTTTGCAAAATCCTTCAGCAAAACAATTTCATAATTGCTTGCACTTTTCCATTTATAGAATATGTCGATGCTATCCTCTGCGCTCTGTACCACTGAAACATCAGGGCTTCCAAGAGTTGTTCCATTCTCCGTAAGGATAAGTTTGTTCTTGTCAATATCATTTACAAGAAAAGTACTTACTAGCTTATATTGTTTTAGCGAATAAGGAAGAGTTGCGCCCGGGTTATGAACTGATGTTAATTCAAAAGGTAAACGTTTTCGTTCGAATTGCTTTTTGAGCTGCTCCATACTTAAAAAAGTGATCAGGGTAGAATCAAGATTGTTATTATTAAAATTTACCTTAATATATATACTGTCGGCTTCCAGTTTAGTAAAGTAGATCCTTAAACTATCTTTCGACCGGTTTAATTTATAGATATAGTTACCTGTGGTTGTTCCATCCTGCAATACAGCCGTTACCTTGTTCAGCTGGTTAATTGGAGTATTAAACACTACAGTCGCTTTCTCCGGCACCAAATGATCTGTTTTGCTTATGAATACTTTTGAAGGTTTTTCTTTGAACATCGTTAATGCAATAGCACTATCACCGGGAACAGAAATAGTGCCCGGGAGATAACCGAACAACTCACCATTGTCGTATAAAAGATTCTTGTTGTTATCACTCAGGGAAACAATTTTGTAGTTACCGGGCTTTAGTCCTTTTAATGTATAAAAGCCCAGGTCGTTTGTGCGGGTCAGATAATCGGGTTTGGAACGAAATACAATACTATCCGTATTGTTTTCATATAACATCACCCAGCTATCTTTTATCATTTTACCGCTATATGCATCGGTAACTGTTCCTGAAAGCTGAAGGGTATCAATAATTGGCCCGGTACTAAATGAGAATGAATAATCCTTTAATACATTCCCTTCGGTTATATCAGTGATAGAATTCCCAAAAAAAAGGATGTATGTAGTATTTTCTTTGAGTTGCTCATTGAATTTTATGGATAGGGTTTTGCCATCTGCATTTACGTCGGGCTGTTCTTTTAACTGTGGAGTAATGATCAGCTGGTTAAAAACATCCTTTAGCTGGATATATTCATTAAACGTGATCGTTATTTTGTTGCCATTGAAATTAACTGAACCGTTTACCGGTAATTCTTCTTTTGCTATGGGTGGAGTAGCATCTGTAGCTCCTCCTGTAAGAGGAACTACCTGCGCACAGGAAGCAAGAAATAACAAAAGAATGCCGGCAATAAGCTGTTTCATGTTAAAATAGATTGCCGGCAAGTTTACAAAGTGACTCCAGGTGTTCCTTATCTACTCCATCAAAAGTGGAATATTTATCATCGTCGATGTCCAATACAGCAACGAGTTCTTTTTTTGAATTGAACACAGGAAGTACAATTTCGGATTTTGACAGAGAGCTGCATGCAATATGCCCTGGAAATGTGTCTACGTCTTCTACAACAATAGTTTCCTGTTTCTGCATACAGGTACCGCATACTCCTTTCCCGTTTTTGATCCGGGTGCAGGCAACAGTTCCCTGGAATGGTCCAAGCACCAGCTCATCATTCTTTACCAGGTAAAATCCTACCCAAAAGAAATCCATTCCATATTTTATCGCAGATGTAATGTTGGCAAGGTTGGCAATAAGATCCGTTTCGCCCTCCAGCAGAGCTTTTATCTGTGGTAAAAGCGAGAGGTATTTTTCTTCCTTGGTTTCCCCCGAGATTGCGATAGATTCTGACATGAAAACAAAAGTAAGTTATTTTTATTGCTCTGCAAAGGCAAGTGCGGCTACAAACAGCTCTACATTATTTATTTTTAACAGGCTGTTTGCACACGATTCTATAGTTGCCCCGGTAGTTATTACATCGTCTACAAGAATGATCTTTTTCCCTTCAAAAGTTTCAGGATTCGTAAGTCCAAAAATATCTTCTACGTTTTGCCAGCGATCACCTTTATCTTTTTTAGTCTGGGTTTTTGTTTCGGTTTTCCGGTACAGTAATTTTTCTTCTACAGGTATATTAAGTGATGCACTCATCCCGATCGCTATTTGCATACTTTGATTATACCCGCGTTGCTTCTGTTTTTTGGGATGCAAAGGTACAGGTAAAAGATAATCGGCTTGTGCAAAAGAGGTTTTTGCCAAAGTTTCACCGAACCATCTACCGGTAACGCGACCAACCTCCGGGTTATTCTTGTATTTTAATTCGTGTAACACCTGCTGCACTTTGCTCTTTTTATGGAATGCGTAAAAAGCAGTGGCCTCACGGAAGCGAAACCTCCCTTGTAGTACCAAAGCCACAGGGTTATTGGGATTTGTATGATAATTGGTTTTGGGAAGATGAATATAGCACTGAGTGCAAATGGTTTCCTCGTGCTTTAATAAACCATTACTGCATGCTGCGCAAACTTCAGGATAGAAGAGGGAAAGAAAATCGTTTAGCATGGCAGGTTATTTGTTTATTTTTTCCTCATTAAGAACAAACCATCCCTTAAAGGAAGAAGTATCTTTTCGATACGGCTGTCGTTTTTTATTTTTTGATTGAACTGATGAATGGCCTGTGTGTCCTGGTCTTTGTTCTTATCCAGGTCAAGGATCTTTCCGCTCCACAATACATTGTCGGCAATGATCAGCCCACCGCTTTTTACTTTATCTATTACCAGGTCGAAGTAAAGAGAATAGCTGCGTTTATCAGCATCAATAAATACAATATCTATTTCCTGGTTTATTGTTGGGATAATTTGTTTTGCGTCCCCGGTATGAAGTTCGATCTGTTTCTCAAAACCGCTTTTTGCGAAATATTTCCTGGCAATACTCTCTGTTTCTTCGTTTATATCCATGGTAATGAGCTTGCCGTTTGCGGCCAATCCTTTTGCCAGGCAAATGGCCGAATAACCGGTATAAGTTCCGATTTCCACAATCAGTTCCGGTTTAGCCATTTTGGAAAGAAAGCTAAGCCATGATCCCTGCAGATGTCCGCTTAACATGCGGGGCGACATAATTTTTAAATGTGTTTCGCGCTGAAGCTCCTTTAAAACAGCATCTTCATCTTCTGTATGAAACAGGCAATAATCACTCAACTTTTCATCAATAAATTCCATGAGATGAAGGTAGGAAATATTTAGAATTTTTGATAGTTGATTTTAGCTATGAACAGGTTAAACTACCAGGCATCAAACATCCGGAACCAGGCGTTTCTTATTCGTGCATCAACCACGCGCTTGGATAGCTTTGGCGAACCTGTTGAAGAAGCTGGCGTGCTTCGTCCATATTGTTGGATGCTCCCGCACTAACAACGTGTAACCCGTTTTTGTTTACACCAGCAAGCGTAGCGTTTAATTTTCTTTCATGAAGCTGGTTAACCAGGCGCTGTGCATTTTCCTGGACAGAAAAACAGCCTACTACAATTTTGTATTTACCGGTAGTTGAAGAATTGTTTTTTGGTAATTTATGCAATATTTTTTTTACAGCTGTTTTATCTGCGCTAATAGTGTCGCTTACATTAACCATTACATAGCTGCCGGATGAAGGACTAAGTTTAATGCCGGCATATCCATTGGCATCTGTAATTACTTCAGAAGCGCTTGTTTTATTGAAAGTGTAGTCCTGCTTTTTATAATTAGCGGCTGTATACACTTTATCTTTTCCAAAACCGAACGTTGCGGTGATGGTATTCTTTACCTTGTCGTTGGTTACTGAAAGCAGGATACCAATTGCAAGTACCGGAATAGCTATAGCAGCGGCTGCAATTCTCAGGTACTTCTGACGGTTGTTGTTTTCGGCTGCAACAATAGTACGATCCTTCAGCTCAACAATTTTTGCTGTTTCTTCACCAATTAATGGAGTGGTGTTGAGTGGGAACAAACCAAAAGCCTCTATCAGGTAGTTAACATTGGTTTGAGGTTCGAATTGGATGTTCTTTTCCTGGTCGAGATAAAAAACACCAACTTCATTTAATTCCAGGCGCTGTACGGAGAACAAGGTTTGCTCACATGCTTCGGAAAATGAATTACATAATGCGCTTGCTTCATCATATGAAAGAGAACGCTGTTCCATAATGAAGTTTACCAGTAAACCGTCGTTGTTCTGAAGATTTCGGTTAAACAAAACGGATTTGGAAGGAGGAGAAACCAGCGTGCCATCTTCATTGATCTTTGCAGGAACATGACGTGCTACAAAACCACCAAAACGTGGAATGATCACACATTCGTTCTTATACAGAAGTTCACTTATATATATGCCTAATTCCTTTTCCATTCCAAAAACGGGGTAACGAATGTACTAAAATCCGAGCGTTTGCCGAAGCCGAATTCCCTGCCTGTAGCTAATTTACTGGAAATTATGGGGTTAAAATCAGAAAATTCTCATCGTTTATTAACTAGCTGGCAATCAATATTAAATGAGAGAAGCGAAGATAATTTGCTGATTTAAAGCAAATTATTTATGAGATTTTTAAGAAGACCTTGGTAAAATCTATATTGCTTAACTCAGCTTCTCAGTCAATAGCCTGATCTCAATAGCCGGTGCAATTTTTTCGTACACTATATTATACACTGCATCAACAATTGGCATATCTACTTTGTATTTCTGGTTGATTTCGTGCACACATTTCACGGCATAATAACCTTCAGCTATCATATTCATTTCCAGCTGTGCCATCTTAACAGAATAACCTTTGCCCAGCATGGTTCCAAACATACGGTTACGGCTAAACTGGGAATAAGCAGTTACCAATAGATCACCAAGATATGCAGAGGCTTTTATGTCGCGATCGATAGGATGAACTACTTTCACAAAGCGTTCAATCTCCTGGATAGCATTTGAAACCAATACACTCAGAAAATTATCGCCATATCCCAAACCATGGCAAATTCCACCTGCTACAGCTACTACATTTTTAAGTACTGCTGAATATTCTGTTCCGTAAATATCGTCGCTTGATGCAACTTTAATATAACGGCAGCGCATTTTTTCGGCAAGTGTTTCCGCGTTCTGCATTTCATTGCAGGCAATAGTGAGGTAAGATAATTTTTCCATCGCTACCTCTTCTGCATGGCAAGGACCCGTAATTACCCCGATATTACTCAATGGAACATTCCATATAGTATTCAGGTATTCACCCACAATGAGATTGTGTTCAGGAATAATTCCTTTGATTGCAGAAAACACCAGCTTGTTTTTTAATGTATCTGCCGGAAGATCTTTTAATGTATTGTGGCAAAAAGCGGAAGGTACGGCGAGGATAACAATATCCGCATAGGCAATTGCCTTTTCCACATTAGCAGTGAGTTTTAGTTTTGCCGAATCGAATTCAACGGATGAGAGGTAACGCGGATTGTGCCTGTATTTTTTAATGTAATCAATATCTTCCTGTTTACGGTTGAACCAGCACAATTCATCCACATTATTCAACAGGATTTTTGCAATGGCGGTTGCCCAGCTTCCACTTCCTATTACTGCTATTTTCTTTTGATCGCTCATATCATTTAGTATTATTTAAACTTTACCGGAGTTCAAATAATTCGTTTGTAGTAACAAAATTAGTAAAACCTTTTTTAGTTAAGCCTTTTATCAACTCTTTATCGCCTGACCATATTTTGCATTTTAGATTGATTGCGGATTGCCAGTGTTTATCGGGAATTTGTTCTTCAGATATAAATTGAATGTTATGATAGATTTGAAATTCTGACTCCCTTATTTCATCCAAAGTAAGGCCTGATATTTTTGAAATTTTTTTGTAATGTTTTTTTATTTCTACCCGTAAAAAATCCGGAGCTATGAATTGGAATCTGGTTTTGGATTTAATAAGAATGTCGCCAATTTTTCCGTTCGTATTTAATAGCGCACTGAAAACGATATTAGCGTCGACTATTAATTTCACTTAACAAATCTCTTTTTATTTTTTTTCCACCAATCAGAATTTACCTTCTCTGCTAAAGCATCAGCATCTTTCTGTGTAGCTTTACTTTTGGATGTGGTTTCGAGATATTTTAAATAATCTATCACCCTTTGAATTCCGAAAGAATCCAAAGAAGAGTTTATTGTGATGGTTATTTGATTATTTGATCGTTGTAAAAGCATTTAATATGTATCAAATGTAGTGAATTATCCCTCAATTTCAAAGGCTGGCATCTACACAGTTGCAAATATAAGCTGTTCATCCGAAACCGGGGGAACATTATTCATAATGCAAAAAACACTGGCAAGTGTAATCACATCACGCAGGCAATAATTTTTTATTTTTTCCAGGTCGTTTTCTTCCCAGTAAGTTCTCGCAACATCGCTGCCATCTATTTCACCTTTGGGTGAGGGCAAACCAAATACATGTGCAAGTAATTCGAGTGAAGTAAAACTTTTATAATCGCCGAACTTCCACATTTCGAGCGTATCCAGCAATTTCACTTCCCACGGCTTTTTCCCGGAGATGGCAAGGATTTTTGGGATTTCCACACCATTGATCAGCATTCTCCTGCATAATACCGGGAAATCGAATTCTTTACCGTTGTGAGCGCAAAGATTATGTTGATCGGTATTATAGTATTTGGTAAGGTACTCCGCAAACAGTTGCAGTAAATGTTTTTCATCGTGACCCGAAAATGTTTTTACATAAAATTTTCCTCCGTGGAAGTTTCCGAACGAGATACAAATGATCTTTGCGAACTCAGCATATATCCCCGCTTTTACATAACGCTCTTCACCGGTAATTTCAGCGGTATATTGCCATTTTTTGTCCCAAAGGCGTTTTGATGTTTCATTAAGATCTTCGTATTTGTATACGATAGGTGCAGTTTCTATATCTACAAATAGAATCTTGTCGGTTTTCTTTTCCTGGTTTGACATAGGTGTATAGGTTTTAAAAGTTGAATTTAATCTCTTTATCAGGGTTGGTAACCTTAGAGCTTTGCCGTCCGCTTCCGTTTACGGTAACATGCACCATATTGACCTGGGCGGGTAAATGCTCATAAAGCAAGGTGTTTTGAATAATAATACTTTTAGGTTTCAGATCTTTTTTTATTTCGAGGTAGGTCCATATCGCATCTTCTTCCTTTTCATAACCAATTATAGTAAAAGGATAATCTTTGTTGTTTATCTTGACCTTTAAATGATTGTTGATATAGTCTGCCAGTAATTTTCCAACTTCTTTTTTGTCTTTGGGATGAAGGATATCAATTTCTTTTTTGTATGTTTTCTCAAGGGCATCTTCAATGTTATCTGTAAACATACGGCAGGTAATTTCTACGGTTTTGCCTGCATTATTGAAATTGAACTCCGTTGTGCTTATGTAGTATGGATGCATGAATGAGCAAAGCAACAAGCCTATTGCGCATACAAACCAAATTTTTGCCGTACGTATAAAATTCATGACTACCTTGCTTTCTTATTCGTAAAATTGTAATATCAAAGATAAAAAAATTAATGAACGACTTTACTTTATGGTTTACAACCGGCTTCGGGCACATACTTGACTGGCAGGGTTATGATCATATCTGTTATGTTGTTGTATTAAGTGTTTTATTTCCGGTTGCAGAATGGAAGAAATTATTGGTGTTGGTTACAGCTTTTACCATTGGTCATTCGCTTACACTTGCCTTATCAACTCTTAATATCATTCATCCGCCTCAAAAACTGATTGAATGTTTAATACCGGCAACTATACTTGCTACTTGTGTTTTTAATATTGTTAAACGGAATAGACCGCTCAAAAAAGTATCGCTCAATTATTTTTTAGCATTGTTTTTTGGATTGATACATGGAATGGGGTTTTCTTATCTTCTGAAATCAATGCTTGGTAGAGAAGAAAGTATTGTTGGTCCGCTGTTTTCATTTAATGTAGGATTAGAGGCGGGGCAATTGGTAATTGTGGCTTTCGTGCTGTTAATTTCAGTAATTTTGGAACGCTTTTCCAGGGTCGCAAAAAGGGATATTGTTTTTTTTGTGTCGTCGGCAGTATTTGGAATTGCAAGTGTTATGTTATTAGAAAGAATATAATTTAGAATGAAGATGAGAAATATATATTTAGTTGGTTTAATGATGTCTGGCACTATTTTACTGGCCCAGAATATTAAGAACAACCCAACTTCCAATCATGGAAATAAATTTGAACAGCTGGGAACCATATTGCCTGATGCAAATATGTACCGTGCTGCTTCAGGGGCTCCTGGTCATAAATATTGGCAACAAAAAGCAGATTATGATATTGAAGCTACATTGGATGAAAAAACACTAACATTAAATGGGTCAGAATTTATTACCTATTCCAATAATTCTCCTGACAAATTAACTTATTTGTGGTTACAGCTCGACGAGAATCAGCACGATCCTAACGGCGATAATAATTATTTCGATAATAATAAAATCACTGCCCCTATCACAGAAGGTGATGTAAATACCCTGATGTTGAAAGAGAAGCTGAAGGAACTTGGTGATAAAATCCTGGAAGTAAGTGATGAACTGGGAAAACCATTAAAATATACCATCAACCAAACCATGATGCGTATTGATCTTCCCAAACCTTTAATGCCGGGGACAAAAGTGAAATTTAAGGTAAAGTGGAAGTACAAATTATCTAACCGCCTTGAAACAGGTGGCCGTGGAGGCTACGAATATTTTGAAGAAGACGGGAATCATCTGTTCACCATGGCGCAATGGTATCCGCGCATGTGCGTATACTCTGATTACCAGGGATGGCAAAACAAACAATTTACGGGCAGAGGTGAATTCGCACTTGCATTCGGGAACTTCAAAGTAAAACTTACCGTTCCTTCTGATCATATAGTTTGTGCAACAGGCACCGGAATGAATTACGCGCAGGTACTTTCAGCAGCACAATTAGCACGCTGGACAAAAGCGCAAACTGCAAAAGAACCGGTTGAAATCGTAACATTGGAAGAAGCAACTAAGGCAGAGAAAACCAAAGCTAATACCACCAAAACCTGGATATTTAAAGCAGACAGTGTTCGTGATTTTGCCTGGGGCTCATCGCGCAAATTTGTTTGGGATGCAATGCCTGCTGTCGTTGAAGGCCATAAAACTATGTGTATGAGTTTTTATGGAAAAGAGGCTTACGGATTATACAGCAAGTATTCTACTAAAACAGTAGCACATACCATTAAAACATATTCAAAATATACAATTCCTTATCCATACCCGGTTGCACAAAGTATAGAAGCGGCAAATGGAATGGAATATCCAATGATCTGTTTCAACTTCGGAAGAACAGAAAAAGACGGAACATATACAGAAGCTACCAAATACGGAATGCTGGGTGTAATTATTCACGAAGTAGGTCATAACTTTTTTCCAATGATCGTAAATAGCGATGAGCGCCAGTGGAGCTGGATGGATGAAGGGTTAAATACATTCACCCAGTTTTTAACGGAGCAGGAATTCGACAACAACTATCCTTCTCAGCGCGGACCGGCAAATAAAATGGTTGACTATATGAAAATGCCGAAAGATATGCTGGAGCCGATTATGACCAACAGTGAAAACATTGCTTTGTTTGGGCCGAATGCCTATGGTAAACCGGCAACTGCTCTTAATATTTTGCGCGAAACAGTTATGGGAAGAGAACTGTTCGATTTCTCATTTAAAGAGTATGCAAAACGCTGGGCATTTAAACATCCGACTCCTTCTGATTTTTTCAGAACAATGGAAGACGCTTCGGGTGTTGACCTCGATTGGTTCTGGAGAGGATGGTTTTATGATATTGAGCCGGTAGATATTTCTTTGGATTCTGTAAAAGCATTTACCCTGGTCAATAACAAGCAAGTTCCTGTGAAGATTGACAGTATGTACCCAAAACCAAATGTAAAAGATTACATACACATTTCGCGTGTGCGTAATAAAGCAGAAGGAATGAAGTTTTTAGTAGATACAGATACCACACTGCGCGATTTTTATTATTACTATACTCCTGAAGAGGTAGACACCAAAACAAAGATCGGAAGCGACCGCTACAAAGGCCTTGAGGCAATGAGCGATTCGGCTTATACAAAAGACGGGCTGGCTGGTAAATATATATATGAATTGAATTTCACTAATAAAGGTGGTTTGGTAATGCCGATCATCATTCAGTGGAATTATAAAGACGGAACTTCGGAGATTGACAGGATCAATGCATATGTATGGCGTAAGAATGAAAAAAACGTAGTAAAGACTTTTGCAAAAAATAAGGAAGTGGCATCCATCCAAATCGATCCATATAAAGAAACATGTGATATTGATGAGAAGAACAATAGCTGGAATATGAAAGAAGCGCCTTCAAAATTTGATGTATTCAAAACTAAGACTGTTGGAAGAGGCCAGAGCACAGGAGGAAATCCAATGCAAAAGGCTAAAAAGAAGTAAACCTTTTAACCACTAAGGCACGGAGAACACTAAGATGCACTAAGAAGAGAATATAGACGAATACAGAAAGCACATATAAATAATATGTGCTTTCTGTTTTATAAATATACTTAGAGGATCTTTGGCTCCCTTAGTGCCTTAGTGGTAAAACCTAGAATCTAAATCTCAAAAATCCTGTACTTAAAGATAAAGTAGGTCCGCTTTGAGTGAAGAAGGTAATAGCGTCTCTTGAAGCAATACCACATTCATACGTCCCGTTTTTGGCAACAATGATCAATCCAAGTGGAACAGAATATTTGTAGTTTCCTCCTGTAATGAAACCAGCCTGGAGTTTAAGCCATTTCACAGGTTTTAAATCGCCACCAAAACCAATTAAAGGTTTTTTGAACTGTCCGGGAACATCCGGATCCAACGGGAAGATACAATCAACACCTAATTCGGCGTATTTGCCTAATTCTATACTTGCCCCGGTTCTGAATACACCCGGAAGTTTGGTTTTGATAGTTTTTTGCCCTTCCATTTTTAGCAGACCATTCTTACCAAAAATATCTTTCATTTGTGCAAATACATTGTAGTTTTTTAAACCGGCATTGGTAGTGCTGAAAAGGAATGTATCCTTAACTGAATATACATTCCCATCCCAGGTAATAGAACCGGCATTGATAAATGCGGCCCCAATTTTTAATTTGCTTGCAATGATCGCATTCAAGCCAAAATCAAAACCATATCCCTTTCCAACGGGTTTAGGAATAGCT
>DASWXS010000186.1:0-4645 GCA_036405375.1 Bacteroidia bacterium | reverse complement strand
AGGAACAAGTACCTCATGAGGGAGTTGATTTGGTACAAAACTAACGAAAATAAAAACCAGATTACGCCAAATGAGCGAAAGGGCTTTTTGAATTAATAAGTGGGTAAAATTATTTAGCAAAGAAAACTAAGTCTTCTGCTTTTTCTTCTTCGCAGCCGGGAAAAGAATGTTGTTCAGGATCAAACGGTACCCTGCTGAATTTGGATGCAGGTTTAAATCCGTTGGAGGATCTTCAACACGGTGCTCATAGTCTTCCGGATCGTGACCTCCGTAGAAAGTCCAGGTGCCTTTGCCATATTCGCCATGAATGTAACGTGCTTCGTTTGCAGCTTTATTTTCACCCAATACCAGCACGTTTTTTTTGATATAAGATTTATCAAAAGCTACAGTTTGTCCCCAGAAACCTTTAATGAGCTGCTCGTGGCTCTGGCAAAGCATAGTAGGAACCGGATCCCATTTCGCAGAGAATTCAAACAGAGAAAAGTAATCATTTTCCTTTGTCACCCCATATTTTTGACGACGCGAGTTGTAAGTGTCGATAGTGGAAAATTCATATTCGAATGGATTAGTGCTAAGCTGGAATTTTTCGAATGCAAAACATTTACTGTCATCAATTTTTTTATTCATTTGCGGGTCCGCTGCATCATGGTCATACATGGTTTCGCAAATGTCTATTCCTTCTGCTGCTAATGCAACATCATACGAATCGGTTGCAGAACACATCGCGAACAAAAAACCACCTCCCATAGTAAAATCGCGGATCTTTTTAGCAACCCCCAATTTCATAAGAGAAACTTTTGTAAACCCCAGCTTAGCGGCCATCGCTTCATTGTTCTTTACGTCAGCCTGGTACCAGGCTGTGTTTTTGTATCCGCTGTAAAAACGTCCGTATTGCCCGGTAAAATCTTCGTGATGCAAATGCAGCCAATCGTATTCCAGTAATTTGTTGTTGATGATCTCTTCATCATAAACAACGTCATACGGAATTTCGGCATAGGTTAAAACCATTGTAACTGCGTCGTCCCAGGGCTGTTTTGTTTTTGGAGAATATACCGCAACTTTTGGCGGCTTCTCTAATTTGATGGCATCCTGGTTAACTTCCGGATTGGCGATCTCATTCAGAATAGCAGAGCTTCTTGCATCCGCTATAACTTCATAGGAAACCCCGCGTATGGTTAATTCGTCGGTAAATGCTTTGTTATTAGCAAACATAAAACTACCTCCACGATAGTTTAACAGCCAGTACACTTCTACGTCTTTTTTCAAAACCCAGTAAGCGATGCCATATGCCTTTAAATGATTTTTCTGATCCTTGTCCATTGGAATAAGGATCTGTGAAGCAAATGCCGAAGAGCAAAATAAACTGCAGGTAATAATAGCTATTGTAACAAGAAACTTCATGAAAATATAGTACCGCTAATATAATGAAAACTTAAGGCGGAATTTGGAAAAAGATGTTAATTCGTGGTTTGAAGGTTCAACACAGAGTACGCAGAGATTTTTGAGTTACACAGAGGTAAAACTCTGCGAAACTCTTTGTCCTCAGTGACCTCTGTATTAAAAGTACTACTTCCTGTAAAGCTGCTCTCTTAATTTCTGAACATCTTCGTTCTCCAGGTACTCATCATAGGTACAAGCCTTGTCAATAATGCCGTTAGGAGTAAGTTCCACAATACGGTTGGCAATGGTTTGTGTTAACTCGTGGTCATGAGAAGTAAACAAAATGGTTCCTTTGAAATCTTTCATACCATCGTTGAGGGAAATAATGGCTTCCAGGTCTAAGTGATTGGTTGGATCATCCATCACCAGGAAGTTCGCATTCATCTGCATCATACGGGAGAGCATACAACGCACTTTTTCTCCCCCGGATAATACATTACATTTTTTCATTACCTCTTCGCCGCTGAACAACATTTTCCCGAGGAACCCACGGATGTAAGTTTCATCTTTATCGGTAGAATACTGGCGTAACCAATCAATCAGGTTGTAATCCACTTTAAAGTACTCACTGTTGTCATTTGGTAAATATGAAGTATTGATAGTGGTTCCGAAATTGAATGTTCCGGTGTCAGCTTTTAATTCATTATTAATGATCTGGAAGAATGAGGTAATCGCTAAATGGTTTTTCGATAAGAAAGCGATCTTATCTCCTTTGCGAACATTCAGGTTCAGGTTTTTGAAAAGCACACCGTCCATATTGGAAACACTCATGTTCTCCACATGCAGTATCTGATCACCAGCTTCACGCAGCTGGTTAAAAATGATTGCCGGGTAACGACGGTTACTTGCAGGAATTTCATCAATAACCAACTTATCCAATAACTTTTTACGGCTGGTTGCCTGGCGCGATTTACTTGCATTGGCACTGAATCGTCTTACGAAATCCTGTAACTCAGTACGTTTGTCTTCCATTTTTTTGTTGGCATCACTTCTTTGTTTTAATGCCAGCTGGCTCATCTGGTACCAGAAGCTGTAATTACCCGAATAGGTCTGCAATTTCCCGTAATCGATATCACAAATATTAGTACACACGGCGTCTAAGAAGTGACGGTCGTGGGAAATAACAATAACTGTATTTTGAAAATCAGCCAGGAAGTTTTCCAGCCATGCAATAGTTTCTACATCCAGGTCATTGGTAGGCTCATCCATCAAAAGTATGTCCGGGTTTCCGAATAAGCACTGCGCTAATAGCACGCGTACTTTTTCCTTACCGGTAAGTTCTTTCATCAGCTTGTAATGCATATTATCTCCGATGCCCAGGTCGCTTAACAGGGTAGCAGCATCGCTTTCTGCGTTCCAGCCGTTCATTTCACCAAACTCTGCTTCCAGCTCAGAAGCCTTGATCCCGTCCTCATCGGTGAAAGGAACTTTAGCATAAATGGCATCCTTTTCTTTGATGATCTGCGACAATTTTTTATTCCCGAGGATCACTGTTTCCAATACCGGGAATTCATCAAATTCAAAGTGATTTTGTTTCAAAACGCTCATGCGCATGCCCGGAAGCATGGTAACTCCACCTTTGTTCGGCTCAATTTCACCGGAAAGAATTTTCATAAACGTAGATTTACCAGCACCATTGGCACCGATAATTCCATAGCAGTTTCCGGCAGTAAAATTTACATTTACTTCGTCAAACAAAACACGTTTACCGTATTGAAGCGTCACATTTTGAGCTGAGATCATTTCTTTAAAATTTAAGCGCGCAAAGATAGGAAATTAATGGGAAATCCCTGAAAATTAAGATGGTTTCACTCACAACTTTTAACACTAAAACAGGATTTAAAGCCGCTTTCCCGCCTTTTTGAAATTTACTGTTCAGGACTGTACTTTACCGACGCTGAAAGCGTTATACTTATCAACCAGCTTACCTTCGTAAATCAGGGCCTGCTTTTTGCTCTGCCCGAAACCAAGCTGTATCTTTGTTGAATATGCTTTTTTGGAAACGATATATACTCTCGCTGAGCCTGCTGATGCTTTTGTTGCCTTTAATGGCTCAAAAAAAGGATCCGCCTAAAATTACAAGAGTATTATTTGTATTTGATGCTTCCAATAGTATGAAATCGCAATACGACGGCAAACCGAGGATAGATCATGCTAAAGCATTATTTAACCGTCTTATTGATAGTTTAAGTAAACAAAAGAATTACGAGTTTGCACTCAGGATGTACGGTTCCACGGTAAAATATCCTCCCGGTGATTGTAACGATTCCAAGCTCATTATTCCTTTTGGAAAGAATAATGTGACGGCCATAAAAGCAAAAGTTGCTGAAGCGAAACCAACCGGGATTACGCCAATCGAACATTCCTTAACTATGTCGGCAAATGATTTCCCGGATGTAAAAGCAATTAATACTATTATTTTAATTACGGATGGAATTGAAGAGTGCGGCGGTGATCCATGTGCTGCCAAACAAAAATTATATGAAAAAGGGATCATTTTCAAACCCTGTATCATTGGAATTGGTTTAACCAAAGAGCAGGCTAAATCATTCGATTGCGTTGGGAATTATTTCAGCTACGAGAATCAAAGTACTGTAACTGATGTAGTAAATGTGGTAAGTTCCCAGCAAATGAACAAAACATCGGCACAGGTGAATTTACTGGATATGGGAGGAAAACCCCTGGAGACCAACGTAAATATGACCTTTTATGATGAGAAAACGGGGCAGGCAATTTACAATTATGTTCATTCGATCAATAAAGCCGGAAACCCGGACACTGTACTTTTAGATGAATTCAGAACCTATTCCCTGGTTGTACATACCATTCCACCCGTTCAGAAAACCGGGATCACACTTTCGCCGGGTATCCACAATATCATTGCATTGGATGCACCACAAGGCTTGCTGAACATATCCCGCGAAAAAGGCCTTTATAATAATAACGAAAGAGTAAAATGTGTGGTCCGGAAAAGTAACGACCCAACCATTCTTAATGTTCAGCTTATGAACAATCCCGAAAAGTATATTGTTGGCGAATATGATATTGAGGTGCTTACCCTGCCCAGAACCTACTTTAATAAAGTAAATATCCAGCAAACTCTTATTAAAAACCTTGATGTTGCAGATGCGGGGCAGCTTACAGTTAAAACCAAAGAAAGCGGCGATGGTTGCATCATGCTGGAAGAAAAAGGCGAATTGAAATG
>DASWXS010000185.1:0-2887 GCA_036405375.1 Bacteroidia bacterium | reverse complement strand
TACTCCCTGGTTATCATCAATTCCTCCATCCATTAAACCAACCGGGTATTCAATCTTATCGCCGTCATAAACCGTTTTGGGAAAAAGACTCATGTCTTTAAGTTTCTCAGAGCCTTCGTGTATAAAATCGTCCGGAAAATTGATTGGTTCAAAACCAAAAGGAAAGCAGGAAGAGGCTGCAACTATATCGGCAAGTCGTATTTCTTTAGCAACTTCAACCGGGATATGAATTTTATTGTTCCCGATAAATTCAGGTGAACTGATCTCATCGCCCTGCTTTTCCATTTTCATAAACCGGAACGGAAGAGCGAAATTAAATTCGGTTGCATTGAAATTTATTTCCTTAATATGTATCGGGTGCGTTTCGTCCCATAACAGGCCAAATTCTGCCGATTCAAACTCTTTATGATAAATAGAAGCGAATGCATTGATCAATGTTCGCTGCCTGCCTTGTACCCAGTTTTTGTCGTCCGACAAATATTCCAATGCTTCTTCTACCAATGTTTCTTTCGTGATGAAAGCATATAGTTGCGAATAAAATTCTTCCAGCGTTCCACCTCTCTTCAATGTTGCAATATACTTAACCCCGGTAAACGTTCCGGCAGATGACGTAGACAAAACCCTTACCCGTTCGAGCAGGCTCGTTTTATACATTGTTCTTGAAGAGAGATAAGTTAAAACGCCCTGGTGAAATCCGGCTGCTCTGAATCCACCGCCGGAAAGAGACAATGCGATATTAGCGAAGGGCGCTTTCGGTAGCTTTGCTCTTACTTTAACTTTTTTCCTTGTCACTTTTTTCTTTGCACCTTCTTCCATAACCTACACTTCAGGAAATTCTTATATAGTTTCACACCAATCACTCAATCATTTTATTCGCACTCTGTCATTCTTCTATACTTCAACAAATTGATCTTAGGTATAGACGATCCGTACGTAGCATTGATAGCTTTTATAAATGCATTTGACAACAGCGCCTGCCCAAGCGAATTAAGATGCAGTCCATCCAGTGAAAAAACTCTTTTCTTTTGATAACATAAATTAAATGTGCGGCCATCATATACACGATCGGCAGCAACAGTTTTTACCAGGGCATTGGTATTTACAAAAGCCAGTTTATTTGATTTTGCTATGGATTCGAGAATAGCATTGTATTCTGTAATGGTATTCTGCACCTTCACTGCTTCAGTGCTTGTTAACACATATTTTTTAGGAATAGGTATCTCACCTGCCAGGCAAGCATGCTTATCAGGGTCGAACAATACATCCATCAATATCAGCTCTCCCGCCTTCATTTGCCTCACTCCTTCTTGTGTTTGTACAAGAAACGGATTATTTCCTTCTTTAAAATAAATTTTTGTAGAAGGGTATTTTAAATTTAGCTGGTTGGCCTGCTTTTTACCGATCAATAGGCCATTAAAAGGAATAGAAGTAAAAAAAGGAATATCCCATATATCCGGAATATTTGCAATAGCACCTTTTGCACCGCTTTCCAGCAATGCATCTACCATTTTATTTACGGCTCCTTCAAAATTGAGATCGGATGCTGTTGCAAAAGCGGGAGTAATAAGATCTGAAGTCCCACCTGACAAAGCATAGGCAAGCACATCATTATTACCAATAAATAAAGTAAAGAAAGTTGGCCTGATCGCAAGTACATCATCCAACACAGATTTCACTTTGGGATTGGATGCAATACGACTAAAGAACGGGTTAAAATTTCCCAGGCCATTTGCCGGGTTACCGTAGCCGGGAAGTATTGCGGTTATTGCTTTCAGACCCGGAATTCCCATATTATGGAAAGGTCCATGCTCAGGGTAGATATTTTCCAAAAATACAGAAAGATCTCCCTGGGGAGCTAAAAAGGATAATCCTGTAGAATTAGTGTAGGGATCATCTTTTTTCAATACCATCCTCGAGTTTTCATAAAACCCGATTCCCACTGAGTCTTTATTAATCAATGCCTGTCTGAATTCGCCTCCGCCATATGATTTGAACTGATTGGCAAGAAGGTTAGGATAAGAGGTTAGCTGGGCATCATAATACAAGGCACCATCAGAATAGCCGGAAGTAACCGAATCTCCGATAGCAACGTACCTGCTAATATCCATTTTCCCCAATAACATGAATCTGTGTTTTTCATTTAACCCGTCGGCGTGTGGTATCTTTTATACCCATGAATCAGCTAATAGGTTTCACACAAATCCTGAAGAATTATACCCCTGTAAGGATTCTATTCCACTATAAGTTTTTGTATGATCATTTTTCCATCAGCCAGGGTTAGTCTCAAAAAATACACACCCGGTGCCAGGCCGGTATTGACCTCTCCTGTATACATGGAGTGATATTGCTCCTGCCCCAGTGCATTGTATATCGCAACATCCATTCCCGTATTATCTTTGCCTGAATTTACCTGGAACGTTCCATTAGATGGATTTGGATAAACAGTAAATAACTCTTCTTCCTGTTGATCCTTTAATCCAACCGGGGTTACAACAAAAACACTGTCTGCCCATTCAGGATGATCGATATAAGGATTCCTGTTATCCTGGATCCCATAAACAACATTATTACGGTTGATCTCTTTCGTGCTTACCGGGTCAAAATGATGCCAGTTAATTAAAATATCAATTGCCCATTGATAAAGCTCGGTCTTATTTGCAAACGATCCGGTTGTCCAGGAAGCGTCTTCTGTATAATACCGCGTACTCATATAAAATATCGATCGTGCAATATCTCCTTTGTATTCATCAATAGGTTCGAAAATAACCCCGGAAAAACTTCCACAATTATTGCACAGTGCCAGCTTGCTCCCATTCATGGTAACCGTGTATACTGTTGCGGACGACGGTCCAAACGCATAATTGCTCCGTAGGCCATTCACTTTTCC
>DASWXS010000184.1:0-17947 GCA_036405375.1 Bacteroidia bacterium | reverse complement strand
GTTTTTTAATTAGTGTTAGTCCAATCTTAATAACCAAATATCCTAACAAAAACAGATTATTTACTTAACCATATTAACACCCTATACAAATAATAATAATAAATTTTTAAAAAGAAGATTATATGTTACTAAGCAAAGGGTATTTAGAAAAAGATATTGATCCTACTCTTGATTTGTTCGAAGAAATTTCCCATCTTAAGAAAGAAAAGAATGCTGTAATACTTGCTCATTACTACCAGGACGCTGATATACAAGACATTGCAGACTATATTGGAGACAGCCTGGGCCTTGCGCAAAATGCCGAAAAAACAAGCGCCGATATTATTTTATTTGCCGGCGTTCATTTTATGGCTGAGACCGCGAAAATTTTAAACCCGACTAAAAAAGTCATTATTCCTGATCTTAAAGCAGGTTGCTCGCTTGCTGATTCGTGTCCGCCTGAAAGTTTTGCCGCATTCAAAGCAAAACACCTCGATCATATTGTACTCACTTATATCAATTGTACAGCCGATATTAAAGCGCTTTCGGATGTTATTGTAACGAGTACCAATGCCGTTCAGATAGTTGAATCTTTTCCTAAAGACCAGAAAATAATTTTTGCTCCGGATAAAAACCTTGGAGCTTATATTAATAAACTTACCGGGAGAAATATGGTTTTATGGGATGGCAGCTGTATGGTACATGAAATTTTTTCTTTAGAGAAAATAGTAAAACTAAAAGCGCAGCATCCAAAAGCCTTGTTGCTTGCTCACCCGGAGTGCGAAGCAGCTTTATTGGATATAGCTGATTTTATAGGTAGCACAACAGCGTTATTGAATTATTCGAAAAAATCAGAGGCAAACGAATTTATAGTGGCAACAGAAACAGGTATAATTCACCAGATGCAGAAATCGTCACCAGGTAAAACGTTTATACCTGCACCGCCAAATAATACCTGCGCGTGTAATGATTGTCCGCATATGAAACTGAATACATTGGAAAAAATATATGTTGCTTTAAAGTATGAGCAGCCCGAAATTCTGATGGATCCGCAATTAATTGAAAAAGCAAAAAAACCAATTAGTAAAATGTTGGAGTTATCTGCTAAATTTGGTTTATAGGTTTATGAAAAAATGTGTTCTTAAAATATTGATCCTGCTTACCTGGATTCCTTTGCTTGGCTATACTCAGCCAAAGAATGAGGTAAATCCAAATGGTTACAATACATTTTATTACGACAATGGAAAAGTATCCAGCGAAGGAACCATGCGTGATGGTAAGCCTGATGGATACTGGAAAAACTATTACCAGAACGGGAACATAAAAAACGAAGGCAATCGTTTAAATTATGAATTGGACAGCACCTGGAAATTTTATGATGAAGAGGGGAGAATAACAAAAAGTTTTAATTACAGGCTGGGCAAAAAAAATGGTTATTCGGTTACATACGACACAAGTGGCCGTGTAAAACTGAAAGAAAATTTCGTTGATAATATAAAATCAGGAAATTCATATACTTATTATAAATCTCAAAAAGTAAAGCAGCTTACTCCATATAAAAATGGGAAAGCAGAAGGAATTGCATATGAGTTTGACGAAGACTCAAACATTGTTACCATTACGCACTATAAATTAGGATTTATAGAACGAAGCGAAAAAGTAAACAGAAAAGACGCTAATGGCAATAAGCAAGGAATGTGGAAAGAGTTTTACCCCGATGGCAGCGTTAAAAAAGAAACACGTTTTAAAAATAATGAAGTAGATGGATACATTAAAGAATTCAATGAGAAAGGAGATCTTAAGAACATTGAAAAATTCGAAAATGGAAAAAAAGTTGTAAATCCGCCCGAACTTGCTAAATTAGATGTATTGAAAGCTTATTATGAAAATGGTAAGGTTAAATATGAAGGCGGATATGCGAATGGATTGCCAGTTGGAACACATTATCATTATAAATTATCGAAAGAAATATGTGATTCAATTTTAATATACGACGATACCATTGCAAAAAAAATATATCACTGCGAAACCTATAGTATTCCGGATTCGGCAATTGTTTATGAAGAAGGATATCTTATTGAAAAAGGAGCGGTAGATTCGGTAAGAAAGAAACAGGGTATATGGACCGAATATCACCTTACGGGTGAGTTCAGGGCTAAAGGTTTGTATAAGGATGACATGAGAACCGGCGAATGGATCTTTTATTATCCAAACGGGAAAATAGAGCAGAAAGGTAAATACAGTAAATCCGGTAAGCCTACTGGCGAATGGAAATGGTATTATGAAGGTGGAGCTTTGTTAAGAGAAGAAAATTATAAAGGCGGCAAGCTCGAAGGTATGATGAAAGAATACAAGGAAGATGGAAGTGTAATAACCAAAGGAGAATACATGGATGATATGAAAGAAGGTCCATGGTATTATGAAATTGAGAATTACAAAGAAGTTGGAAATTACCGTGCAGGTATGCCGGATAGTATTTGGAAAGCGTATTATGTAAAAGAAAATAAGCTAATGTTTATCGGTAATTTCATTGCAGGTGATCCTGATGGAAAGCATGTAATGTATTACGCTAATGGTAAAGTAATGGCTATTGGAAACTACCAGGGAGGAATGAAACAAGGTAACTGGAAATACTTTGAAGAAAACGGGGCACCAATTATTACTATCGATTATGATGGCGATATAGAAACAAAATGGAATAACCAGTTGGTTCTACCAACCTATGAGGAATCATTAAGAGCATACGAAGAAGTTAAACGAAAATTAGGTCCTGATAAGGACAGGGCAAAAAAAGACAAAGCTGTTAATGAGCCTGAAGAATAAAACCAAACAAGAGCTTATTGATGAAATTAACGAACTCAAAAAACAGCTTCGTAAAGGAAAACCTGTTGCCGCTAAAAACGATATAGTTCCTGAATTATACGAAAACGTACCCTATTGTTATATACTTTTCGACGATAAAAAAATAATTTATATAAATAAAATTGCACGCGGGTTATTAATGATACCGCAAAGCGTGCTGAAAGCAGGAACCACTGACCTGTTCAGTTTTATTGATAAAGACTATCACCAGGTACTTAAAAAATCTGTAAAAAATACTTCTTCCAAAGCAGCTAATGCGTATGGAACAGAGATCATCTGTACTAACTACAAAAAACAAAAACGTGTAGTTGAGGTATTTTGTAAACTTGTTTCTTATAATGGAAAAAAAGTTTACCAGGGCTTTTTCAGGGATATTACCGGAACAAAAGATATTCAAACAGAGCTGGTAAAAGCAAGGGATAACTTTAAGGATATCGTTTCCAAAATAGATGAGGTTGTTTTTTATTATAATAAAAAGGAAAAAAGGATAGAATATATTTCCGATCAGCTGTATGAGCTTATTGGTGTAAAATCTTCCGATTATATTAAAAATCCTCAATTAACGGTTGACCTGGCCCATCCTGACGATTTGCCTAAATTATTTGAGGCAAATAAATTACTGAATAGCAGAAAAGAACCGCAGAATTTTACTTACAGGGTTTATCATAAAAAGAAAAAATCATACGTTTGGATAGAAGAAAAAATTTTTCCTGAATTTGATAAGAATGGAAAGCACGTAGCTAACCTGGGTATCTCGCGAGATGTAACGGAAGAACTTACACGAAAAGAAAAATTAAAGCAGAGTGAGGAAAAATACAGGCTCCTGGCAGAAAATGCAAGTGATGTTATTTTTACCTATGCGTTTAAACCTACTCCACACTATACTTACATAAGTCCTTCGATGGAAACCATAACCGGTTATCCTGTTGAGAATTTTTACAAGGACCCGTTTTTTGGGTTTAAAATAACGCATCCTGATGATAAAAATAAGCCTTCGGTTAAGGAAACTGTAAAAACGCTGGAAGAAGGTCTCGACAGGTTTGAAGAAGTTCACCGCCCGCAGGTAGTTCGCTTTATCAGGAAAGATGGAAAAACCATTTGGTTAGAAACACGCTATACACAAATAATTGTAAATGGCGAACATATAGGACAGGAAGGTATATCAAGAGATATAACAGCTCAAAAAGAAGCAGAGCTTATATTAGCCGAAAAAGAACAAACCATACGCAACCTCTTTAATAATCTTCCCGGAATGGCCTACAGGTGTTTAAACGATAAACATTGGACCATGCAATTTCTGAGTGAGGGTTGTTATGAGCTAACCGGTTATAAACCTTTTGATCTTATCAATAATAAAAATAAAACCTATTCAGACATCGTTCACCCGGAAGACAGGCTGGTAGGTAAAGAGGATATTTATTTTGCGATAAAAAACAAAACCGTTTTTGAAATAGAATACCGGATCATATCAAAACATAACAAGGTTATTTGGGTTTGGGAAAAGGGCGAAGGAATTTATGATAGGGATGGAAATCTCCTATACATTGAAGGATTTATTACTGACGTTTCTGAAAGAAAAAAATATGAAGCAGAGCTAAACCAAAAATGGCTTGATTATAAAAACCTCGTGGATAGTTTACCAATAGGTATTATACTTCATGATCATGGTAAAATAATGCTTGCTAACTCATCAGCCTTGCAAATGGCCGGTTTTGTCGGAAACGAAAAAGAAGTTAACCTATTTCAGTTTTTGAATCCTGAATTAAGACCAGGTGCTGAAGAACGTATCCGTAAAGTGTTGGAGGGGAGGGAAACCAAACCGGTTGTTTACCCGATAACCAATGCACAGAATAAAAAATTATTTGTAAGGATTACGTCTACCCCGGTTTTCTTTAACGGGAAAAAGGTGATCCAGTTAAGTGCCGAAGACCTTACCCAGGAAATCTTACTTGAAAAAGAAAGACAAAGAGCTCAAAAGGCGGAAAGTACCAATGAGCAATTGCAACATGAGATTGATCAGCGTATCATTACCGAAAAACAGCTCGAACAAACAAAAAATTACCTGCAGCTGTTAATCAACTCATCGCTGGATATGATATCAGCTAATGATAGAAATGGCTATATAACAGAAATAAATGAAGCAGGATTAAAAACATTCGGCTATGAACCCAATGATTTGATCGGAAAACAAGCCGGAATATTATTTTCTGAAAAAAACCCGCAATACGAAGCAAACAAATTTTTGATTAAGCATGGGTATTTCAGAGGTGAGGTAATTAATAAAAGAAAAAATGGTGAAGAATTTATCAGCTTCCTTTCTGCATCCATACTGAAAAATGAGAATGGTGAAATCATAGGAACCATGGGTATTTCCAGGGATATTACCGAGCAAAAGGAAAGAGAACGCTTACTGCTTGAAAGACAGGAACAGATAGTGAAACAATCTTCACGTTTAAAAGCGATATTCGACAGCTCTTCTCACCTGGTTTGGACAGTTGACAAAAACCAGAATATCACCTCTTTTAATACCAACTTTGCCAACGTAGTAAGAGAAAAGTACGGTGTTGAAGTTGTTACACAGGAATCTATTTCAGATAAGATAAGCGATAAAAAAAGCAGGCAGGACTACATTAATTTCTGGAAACCATTGTACGAAAGAGTATTTAAAGGAGAATCAGTAAAAACAGAAAGACATGACCTGGCGGATGGTGGAGGAGATACTTATCGTCTTATTTACCTGAATCCAATTTATTCCGAAGGCGAAGTAGTTGAAATTTCATGCCTTGCAAACGACATTACCGAAATAAAAAATTACGAAAGGCAAATAACAGAGCAGGCTTCCAAGCTAAAGGCTATTTTCGAGAATGGAAATCAATTATTCTGGACCGTAAACAACAACAGGGAGCTCGTTACCTTCAATAATCAGTATGCAAAAGCTATTTATGATATTTATGGTTTTTACCCGGAAAAGGGAAAACAGCTGAAAACAGCAGGCCAGGATAAAGTAGAACATCATTATTATGATTTCTGGGGTGATAAATACAAAGACGTATTTGATAACAAGCGCACTATAAATTTTGTAACAGAAAGAACAAAAGCAGACGACAAGAAAAAGATCTACAGGCAAATATTCCTGTATCCTATTTTTGACGAAAAGGGCGATATTATTGAGATCGGGGGAATGGGCCTTGATATTACCGATCTTAAATATTACCAGGAAAAAACTACCGAGCAGGCTGCAAAACTCAATACAATCATTGAAAACTCCCATCATCAGATCTGGTCGCTCAACCATAAATTTGAACTTACCTCCCTTAATACCAACTACGAGCGGTTTATGGAAGAGATCTTCGGTATAAAGCCAAAAATAGGAGATTGCATGGTGGCCGATCCATTTATAACCACAAAGGAAGCGAACGAAAAATTCAGGCAAAAATTAATGAGTGTTTTTGAGGGAAATAATGTAGAGTTTGTTTACAATGCAAAAAATAAAAAAGGGAAGATGATGTGGCGCGAAACCTTCCTGTCCCCTATTTTTGATAAAGAAGGTAAAGTAATAGAGATCTCTGGTATTGCCAACGATATTACGCTTCGTAAAACTATTGAGGACGAAAAGAACAGGCAGGCCGCACTAATCAAAGCTATTTTCGATAGTTCATCACATTTGATTTTTACTATCAATAAAAACTACGAAATCACTTCTTTCAATAAAAACTATTATAACCATGTAAAAGAAAATCATGGACACGAAACCTATGTTGGAAAATCGATTCTTACGGGAGGCCTGAAGAATGCGGCTCCAAAGGATTTTGAGGAATGGAAAGAACGTCATGATTCGGTAATTGCCGGAAAGCCTTCCTATTACAAAAATATGGCGGTGCAATCAAACGGCGAAGTTATTTATTTTGAAACCTTCATGGATCCGGTATATTTACCTGGAGGAGAAATTGAAGAGGTTTCCTATATATCGCTTGATATCACTGATAAATATAAGGCAGAAAAAGAGCTTACCAATTCATTAAGAGAAAAAGATATATTGCTGAAAGAAGTTCATCACCGGGTAAAAAACAACCTGCAGGTGATCTCAAGTATTCTTAACCTGCAATCTACTTATGTAAAAGACGAAAAAACCCTTTATATACTCAGGGAATGCCAGAACCGGATCAAATCAATGGCATTCATTCACGAAGCCTTGTATCAAAACAAGAACTTCTCCGAAATACCTTTCAATGAGTACCTCACCATGCTGGTGAAGAACCTGTTCCATTCATATAACATCAATAATGTAAATATTAAACTGAATTTTGATATTGATGAAGTATTCCTAAACCTTGATACATCAATACCTTGCGGCTTAATTGTAAATGAATTAGTATCAAATTCATTTAAATATGCATTTCCTGATGAAAAACAAGGATTTATTTTTATATCTTTGAAACAGAAAAATAACGACGTAACACTAATAATCAAAGACAACGGTGCCGGATTGCCAAACGAAGTAGATTTTAGAAACACCGAAAGCCTTGGTTTACAGTTAGTAGTTACACTCGTTGAGCAGATTGGCGGAAACATAAAACTGGACAACACGAACGGAACCAAATTTGAAATAACCTTTAAACAAATAGAGAAAAATGTCTAAGACAAACATTTTAGTTGTAGAGGACGAAAGCATCGTTTCTAAAGATATTCAAAACAGCCTGAAAAAACTTGGTTATAATGTTGTTGGTGCAGCTAACAACGGTGAAGACGCTATTGCCCTGGCACGTGAGCATCATCCTGATCTTGTGTTAATGGATATTATGCTTAAGGGAGATATGAGTGGAATTGATGCTGCTGATGTTGTACGTAAAGAAATCAACATACCCGTTATTTTTCTTACTGCATATGCAGATGAAAGTACACTTGCAAAAGCAAAAATTACAGAACCTTACGGATATATATTGAAACCTTTCAAAGAGATCGATCTTCATTCATCTATTGAAATGGCTATTTACAAGCACAAAAAAGTAAGCGAGATCAAAAAAGAACGCGACTTTTTATATTCATTGGTGGAGAACAAAGAAGGTGCAAAAGATATTTTGTTTGTTAAGTCAAACAGCCGTTTGGTTAAAGTAAATACCAACGATATTTTCTATATCGAAGCACTGAAAGATTATGTTGTGATTAACACAGAACTTACGCGCTACACTATTCATAGTACAATGAAAGATATTGAGAAACGCCTCGCTCCTAATGAGTTTATGCGCGTTCACCGCTCTTTCATTGTTCGTATCGATAAAATTGTGGCGATCGAAAATCATAACCTGGTATTGGAAAAAGATAAAAAATCTGTTCCTATCGGTGGTTCCTATAAAGACGAATTGCTGCAACGTTTGAACATGGTTTAATAGAAATGAAACTATAAGAAAGGATCGGGAAACCGATCCTTTTTTGTTTTATGCGCATAGATTAATTTGAAGCAGTAAATAGTATTCTGAATTTCTTTGTGTTTCATCTGTTCAACTTTTGTATCTTTGCACGTTGTAAAAACATTCATCTAATATTCTGAACTCTCGTGCAATCTTCTTATGATGTTATAGTTGTTGGGGCAGGTCATGCTGGTTGTGAAGCTGCTGCTGCTGCTGCCAATATGGGATCTAAAGTACTGTTGGTTACTATGAATATGCAAACCATTGCTCAAATGAGTTGCAACCCTGCAATGGGCGGAATAGCTAAAGGCCAGATAGTCAGAGAGATAGATGCTTTAGGAGGTTATTCAGGAATTGTTTCAGACAAATCAGCGATCCAGTTCAGGATGTTGAATCGTAGTAAGGGACCGGCAATGTGGAGCCCACGTACACAAAACGACAGGATGATGTTTGCTGCCGAATGGAGATTTATGTTAGAGCAAACTCCTAATGTGGATTTTTGGCAAGACATGGTTAAAGGTCTTTTGGTTTCGCAGGATGGAAAACGCGTAGAAGGAATTGTTACCGGAATGGGAATAGAGTTCAAAGCGAAAGCAGTTGTTCTTACCAATGGTACTTTTCTGAATGGGGTAATTCATATTGGAGAAAAACAATTTGGTGGAGGAAGAACGGGTGAAAGTGCAGCTTATGGAATTACCGAACAATTGGTGAAGCTGGGATTCGAGAGTGGAAGAATGAAAACAGGTACACCTCCCCGTATTGATGGTCGTTCACTCAATTACAATAAAATGGAAGTGCAGGGCGGCGATGATGTGGTAGATAAATTTTCATACCTCGATCATACTTCGCCTTTTATCCCGAACGAGAAAGGTGAAGTAAAAAAGCAGGTCCCTTGCCATGTTACCTATACCAACCAGGAAGTTCATGATATCTTAAAAACAGGTTTTGAAAAATCACCTATGTTCGCGGGCAGGATCCAGGGATTGGGACCAAGATATTGCCCAAGTATAGAAGATAAAATTACGAGATTTTCGGAAAGAGAAAGGCACCAATTATTTGTGGAACCGGAAGGTTGGAACACGGTTGAGATTTATGTGAATGGTTTTTCCACTTCGCTACCCGAGGATGTTCAACAAAAGGCATTGGAATTGATTCCTGGTTTTGAGCATGTAAAAATGTTTCGTCCGGGCTATGCTATCGAATACGACTACTTCCCTCCGACTCAACTAAAGACAACATTGGAAACTCACCTGGTGGATAACCTTTATTTTGCCGGGCAAATTAATGGTACTACAGGATATGAAGAAGCTGCTTGCCAGGGATTGATGGCAGGAATAAATGCTCATTTAAAGATCAACGAAAAAGAGTCTTTGATTCTGAATCGTTATGATGCTTATATCGGAGTTTTGATTGATGACCTCGTGACGAAAGGAACGGAGGAGCCGTATCGTATGTTTACTTCACGTGCAGAATATCGTTTATTGTTAAGACAAGATAACGCCGACACACGCCTTACTCCTTTGGCCCATAAAATTGGTCTTGCTTCTGATGAACGAATGAAAGCTGTTGAAGTAAAAAATGCAGCAGCAAACAGCATTATCAATTTCTTTAAGAACACCAGTGTTGAACCGGGTGATATAAATCCTTTTCTTGACAAAATTGGATCTGCAGTAATAAATCAGAAGGTTCGTTTCTTTAACGTTCTCTCCCGCCCTTCCGTTTCTATTTCTGAAATGGCGGAATATAGCAAAGAACTTAACTCTTTCCTATCTGGCAAAAGAAATGATGCTATTGAAGAAGCGGAAAACCTGATGAAGTATGAAGGATATATTGAAAAGGAAATGGAGAACGCAGAGAAGATGAGAAAGCTGGATGATTATATTATTCGCGAAGATTTTGATTACTCCAAAGTTTCCAGTCTTGGAGCTGAGGCCCGTGACAAATTCAGAAAGCTAAGGCCAAGAACAATTGGGCAGGCAAGTAGAATAAGTGGTGTTAATCCTTCTGACATTTCTATCCTGTTGGTTCATTTGGGTAAATAGCATGAAATGTTTCACGTGAAACAACTCGAGATAAAATAACCTTATAACCCGCTAATTGTTCCACGTGAAACAAAGTCTGGAATACTTGAACAAAATACGTAGACTGTTCCACGTGAAACTTTTAGAGTTGAAGTTTGGTTTTAGAACTACCGTTTATTACTTATTTGCTTTAGTTTTTCCTATCGGTTTAAGAAATGGAAGTCATTACGGGGAACGACTTTTTTCAGAAGAGACGATCTTGACTAACGGAATCTCTCCTTATATATATTTATTTCCCATGTTCAATCGAGACTAAATAGCTGAAATAATGTATTCGGAAGACTCTGGATTTCTTGCTATTAATTTATGAATTAGAATCCTATGCTCGAATCTTATAATCTAATTTTAAGAATCCAAAGGAGGATTTAGAGTGGATGAAAACTAAGCTGATACGATTAATTCATTAGGCCAGGATTAAATGAGATACTGTTTCACGTGGAACAAATGAAGATTAGTAAACGAAATAAAATTATACTCGGCCTGGTAATTCTTCTGGCCCTCTCCTACTCTTCTTATCGTTTTATAAAAACCATTAACCCTAATCCAAATTTTAAAGTCGGGCAAAAGCTGGACTCCCTCAATGGTGTTTACGTTTATTATAAC
This sequence comes from Bacteroidia bacterium, assembly GCA_036405375.1. Classification (GTDB taxonomy): domain Bacteria; phylum Bacteroidota; class Bacteroidia; order B-17B0; family Aurantibacillaceae; genus JADJDM01. The sequence continues at coordinate 7,014 of DASWXS010000184.1, read as the reverse complement.
GGTGGAGTCGATCATGTGGAAAAAAGAAACCTTACGCCCGATGGATATAACCTTGGACTAAAGTATCAATGCGTCGAGTTTGTAAAGAGATACTATTACGAGCATTATAAACATAAGATGCCCGACTCTTACGGAAACGCAAAAGACTTTTTCGATCCTTCTGTTAAGGATGGTGACCTAAGTAAACGGAGGAATCTTTATCAATCTACGAATCCAAGTAAACGCATTCCTGTTACAGGAGATCTTATAGTTATGGATGGTCATTCAGGGAATCCGTACGGCCACGTTGCAATTGTATCTGGAGTAAATGTGGTCGAAGGAAGCGTTGAAATCATCCAACAGAATCCTGGACCATTTGCTCCGTCCAGGGTAAGTTTTGGCTTGACACACTTGGCTTCCCTGCAGGGAGATTCTTCCGGAACCTGGAAAATTGAATCAGAAAGAATATTAGGATGGTTAAGTAAAAAAGAAGAAGTATCTTCGTTCCACGTGAAACCATAAAATGGAATAACAAACACCCGGACTCCGGCTTATAATTTAGAATGGAAACTGTAGAAAAATGTATCGTATGTGGTTCGTCTAATTTCGAACCTTTTATTAAGTGTAAAGATTTCACTGTTTCACATGAAACATTTGAGATTCAAAAATGTTCATCGTGTGGGTTTAGATTTACCTCTCCCCGTCCCTCTTCAACGGAGATCGGGCCGTATTATAAATCGGAAGATTATATATCTCATTCGAATACCAAAACCGGGCTGATCCATAAAATGTATCATTGGGTTAGGTCCTATACGCTCATCAAAAAACTTCAGTTGGTAATGACTCATTCTGTTAAGCAGGGAACTATTCTTGACTTCGGCTGTGGAACAGGAGCCTTCCTTTCTGTTTGTAAACAAAACAAATGGAATGTGTTTGGTATGGAACCAGATCCTGATGCAAGAGAGATCGCAAAGGAAACAAACGGGATTTCTTCGGCAAGCTCCATCCAGGATTTTGATCAGCAGTTTCCAGGCGAGCGTTTTGACGCTATAACAATGTGGCATGTATTGGAACATGTACATGACCTGGAAGAACTGTTTGCTTTTTTTAATCAGCGTTTAAAAGAGAAGGGAGCTCTTATAATTGCGGTTCCCAATTGCTCATCTTATGACGCAAAGAAGTATGGAGAATTTTGGGCAGCTTATGATGTTCCCCGACATTTATATCACTTCACCCCAAAAGATATGAAAACCCTTTTTGAAGGAAGAGGGTATAAGCAGATGAAAGTGTTACCTATGATCTTTGACGCATTTTATGTGTCGATGTTGAGTGAAAAATATAAACGGGGAAAGATCAGTTACCTCAATGCTTTTTTCACCGGATTACGTTCGAACCTCAAAGCAAATAAAACGGGCCTGGAGTTCTCTTCCCAGATCTATGTTTTCAAAAAGAAATAAATGTTTCATGTGAAACAAAATTAACCTGGCTACGGAGCCGGGTTTTTTTGTGCCCAATAAATCTGATGTGGTCCTTAATCTCTCTGGGAAAATCATCCGTGTAAGGTCGCTTAATTTCCATGAAGTTTAAATCTCTACCTAGGCGAAACAAATTATAGGGTTGCCAATTAAGCAACATCTGATGTAGATCTTCTTTTTGATTATAAGTTTTGTTCTGGTTCTCCAGGAGCAGAGGTGTGTTGTTCCACTTTTTCTTGTACCCGATGTTCAATTGTTTCCGTCTTTCCTTAAGATTTAAAGAAGGACTTGTTGGAGTGAGAACCAAAGAAGTTCTTAATCATTAAATCTACATGAGGCCCCTATTCAATTCCCAGACAGGTAAGATAATTTGCCGGGCGTAAATACACTGACTGTGATCAGGAAACATTGCTCAACCTGGCATTTCGGAAGTAGAGTTCATAAGAAAGAATTAACTAGAGTAGTGTAGGTCTTCCTGAAAGATCGACAGCGATAAAACAAAAAGTACTCTTTGTTGATCGCACTTTAAACTTGTTTATCAACAAACTCTATCGAATCCATTTCTTATTTATTCCCTTGAATTTCTCCAGGAAAATGGAATTGCTGTAACATGAATGCAACAAAATGAATTTTGACCGCGAGTCAACCAGGTATTATTTAGTTTCACGTGGAACCAGATTAGTATTATATGGCTATAATACTGTTTCTATTGAATCAACAGACTTTTATAGAAATTGAATGGATGATATTCTTTAGCTAGAGAATGATTTTTGTGCTAGTTTTCAAATACAAGGCTGTACATTTCGATAAGGTGATAGCATTTAGAGTAATATCGAATAATTAGACTAGCAAAACTATTTTATTAGATTAATTTAATATTGTTAATACAGCAAAAAAGGTAAATTATTGGCATAAATGATTGAAAAACAGTGTGTAACAAACATAATCTCAGAAATCTCAACAAAAAATGGGTTTTGTTATAATTAGCATCAGATATACCTATTGAATTTAAGTCTTTAAACCAAATTCCGGGCGATTAGAAGATTGCTTTGATTAAAATGGAATAAATACTCGTTATGTCAAAAGTGCGCTTATCGGTTCCTATATCAAAAATCTGTAAGGGAAATTCATCTACAAATTACAAATAGGTTTTAATCATTTGTGAAAAACGGAAAGAAATGAACGGTAATAAAGCTCAATAGTTTTTAATACCTTAGCCCGAATGAACTCGCTTACTGAAGAAAACTATTTAAAAGCCTTATTTAATCTTGCCGGTGAAAACGGGGAAGTGAGTGTTAATGAACTAAGCAAACACTTACAAATCAAAATGCCTACAGTTACCAGCATGATGAAAAAACTGGCGGATAAAAAGCTGGTGAACTATGAGAGTTACAAGCCATTAAAACTAACCGAAAAGGGTAGGAGAGAGGCCGGGCTTGTGATCAGGAAACATCGCCTTACAGAAATGTTCCTGGTAGATAAAATGGGATTTGGCTGGGAACAGGTTCATGAAATAGCAGAACAGATAGAACACATACATTCTCCGGAGTTTTTCGAGAAAATGGATCAGCTGCTGGGCTATCCTAAGTTTGATCCGCACGGTTCGCCAATCCCCGACAAAACCGGGAAAGTAGAGTGGATTCATTACAGCAAATTAAGCGAATGTAAAACCGGTGATACGGTAAAGCTTGTTGCTGTTACCCATTCATCCGATGAGTTCCTGAAATTCCTGAATTCACGCGAATTAAAGCTCGGAACCAGGATCCGCATCAAATCAATTGAATCATTCGACGGAAGTACCTTTGTTTCGTATGGGAAACGTACGGCGGAACACCTAAGCGGAATGGTGTGCGAACGCCTGCTGGTGGAAGTAGAAAATTGATTGCAAACAAACAATACTCATTCTATAAGAAAAGTAAATGAAAAAGCATTTGGTGATCCTATTGGCTATCCTTGTATTTATTACTGCCTGTGGTCCGGATAAAAAGGAAGGAGAGGTAAGTATTGTGGCAAGCAATATAGCAATAATTGGCAGTGTTGTAAAAGATGCGGAAATTATCGAAGCCAATCCGGATCTGGAAGCTGTGTTACAACTATTCCCAATAACAGAAAAAACACCTTTTGCTTTAACGTCAGAACAAATTGATAAGATAGAAGGAAAAGGCACTCTTAAAACCAAACAAGTACGATTATTATCTCAATCAGTAGCAAAGAATGCTTTGTTCCTGGAAGTCGAGTACGCGCTGAACGACTTTTATAAAATAGATTCGGTAAAAGCAAGAGGAACCTACAAAGATTGGGCTGACCAACGCGACCTGGGGCAAACCCAGCAATCGGATGTATACCCGCTTTATAAAATAGAAACCGGAAATGCTTCTTACGTTCTTTTCTGGATGCTGGATTATTCAACAGTGGAGGCCTGCCCGTACTCCTGGGCAAAAACTGTTTTCGCAACAGCTATCCATAAAAACAAAGTAGGTGAAACCATCGTTTTTGCCGAACATTCTGGCGGTGGAGATGCGCCGGTATCTTTCGACAGGAGAATAAAAGGAAACTTAGATGAAGACTGGAAAATAACGCTAAACCTGAAAGAAGAACTGGACCAGGATGAACCAAAAATAGAGATAACAGAAGGTTTGTATGAGTTAGAGATGAAAGACGGAATAGTTGTTTTTACCAAAGAAGACAAGAAAAAACCAAGACAGGAAAAAAAGAAATTATGAAAAAGCTATGCTCAATTTTTTTAATACTTACTTCAATTTACGCGGGTGCAAACGATGGATCTTTTTACGCGTCGGGGAACAATCTTATTCCTCTCCAGGAAACAGATATCTCCTTAAAGAAAGAGCTTTTGTGTTTTTATATACGCGATTTTAACTGGGTGGGCATAGATATAAATTTTGAATTTTTTAACCCAGGCCCTGAAAAGAAACTTACTGTAGGCTTTGTTACTCCTCCGGCTTCAGGTGATGTGAGCGACGAAGAACAGGAACATCCATCCATTAATGATTTTACAGTTGTTGTAAATGGTGTTGAACTCGAGTATAAAATCAAACGCATGAAAGAAACATCGTTCGCGTCCAAAGCAAAAGTAAATGGCGAAGATTTTGTATATTATTTTGATGTGGTTTTCAAACCGGGAATAAACACCATTAAGCACACCTATTATTATAAAGCCTCCACCTCGGTGGAAGTGCAACGATCTTTCGAGTACCAGGTAACAACCGGCAAAAGATGGGCAAATAAACAAATAGATGATTTTGAGCTGCAGGTACACCTCGATGCCGGAATATTTTATGTGCCATCCACTTTCTGGAAAACAAAAAAACTGATCGACTGGAAAATTGTGGGAACAGGAACTATAAAAAAAGGAACGGAGTCTCATTTTTCGGAAGCCTATGATATGCATGAAAAAATACGCATGGTACATTTGAACAGCGGGTACTTGAGCTTTAAAGAGAAAAATTTCGCTCCCGATTATGATATAAATATTGGTGAATACATGTGGCATAGCTGGTCAGCAAAGTGGTGTAAGGATCCCAAAAAATGTATTAGTGGCGATCAATTGCAAAGGATAAGTTCGTATTGTTCGTTGAAACCATACTCAGATTCAACAACTGCGCAAGAGCTTGATTTAAAAGAACTGGGAATATTGCGCAATTATGCATATGCCCTGAGAGGTGTGGCTTTCAAAAACAAGGCTTATTCAGATTTTTACGCTCAGTTTTTTTGGTACACTCCCGATCCAACAATAAAACCGGATGATGTGAAATTAAAATATGAAGAGAATAAACTAATAGCGCAGATAAAAAGCCTGGAAGAAAAAAAGAAAACCACTAAATAAAATCGTATGAAAAAAACCATATTTATATCATTAGCCCTGATCGCCTCATTTGGTTTGGGTTATGCGTTTAATGAAGTTACCAAACCGGCCGATCAAATGCCAGTAAAAAAGGTAACAGGCATCGGTGGAATCTTTTTTAAATGTAAAGATCCAAAAGTCCTGAAGGAATGGTACGCAAAAAACCTGGGACTTAAAACAGACGCATATGGAACCACTTTTGAATGGCGTGAAGGATTTGATTCAACAAAAAAAGGATATACCCAATGGGCACCGTTTCCTGCTACCACCAAATATTTTAACCCTTCCAAAAAAGATTTTATGATCAATTACCGGGTAGATAATTTAACCAGGTTGGTGCAGACATTAAAGCGCGATAGTGTAACCATTACTGACACCATACAAACCTATGAATATGGAAAGTTTGTTCATATCCTGGATCCGGAAGGAAATAAGATAGAGCTGTGGGAGCCAAACGATGAGGAGTACGCAAAAATACTAGGTGCAGTTACAAAGTAGAAGAAACCCATTTATCTCTTCACAATGGTTGTGCGTAAAGTATTATTTCCTGGAAAAACCTCTACTAAATAAATGCCTTTTTCCAGGCATTGAATATTTATGTTTTCAGAAGGATTTGTCCTTTCTTTTTTCAGCACTATTCGCCCGGTAAGGTCTCTTATCTCAAGGTCAAATATTTCTGCAATTCCTTTAAAAGAGATAAATTCAGCAGCAGGGTTTGGGTAAGCAATTAACTGTTCACTTCCGTTATGCTGATATACACCAACAGAGCTACAACCGATGGGGTTGTTTTGCCTGAAGGTAATACGCGTGCTCGTGTTAAGCGAATCCTGGAATGCATTTCCCGCGTCGCAATCATTCTTCAAAAACTTTCGCAACCACAGCGCCGTAAAATCCATCGTAGCGCTTTGCTGCTGTGTACGTGTAATGCCCGGGTTGGGAGAGCAGGTTCCTTCGCCAAAAGAGCAATTGAAATTGGTGTTGGCAAAATAACAATGTCCTCCGCCAATAATGTTTACCTGCGTTTTGTAATTAGCGATCAGTGAATCATACATGTCGTCCTGGTGATCTGCCGGAGGAGCAACGCAATCATTTACGCCTGAAATAACAAGATTAGGAATAGTTATTTGTTGCGCCGCCGTTATGGAAGAAGGATTGGTATTGGCTGCAGCAAACGTAACCATAGTAGTAACAGATGTGTTTATAGTACCGGCCAGGAACGAAGAACCTCCTCCCATAGAGTGACCCATGATAGCAGACGTAGTGCCCAGTTTTCCGAAAAACAAAGAAGAAGTATTTGTATTCAGAGCCTGCATTTTTGTTACAACCTGTGCCAGGTCTGTTCCAAACTCCAGGTGAGAAGGCGACAAGTTTCCTTCCGTGCGCGGAAAAGCAATTACATATCCTTCATTAACCAACGATTCCCACACATTTGCATAAGCGTCCCAGGCCATAGAAAAACCATGACCAAAAACGATAACAGGTAATCCTGTTCCTGCAACAGCTACGTCATTTCCTGTGCTTGCTGCAGGGTAATAAACTTCAGTTTGTATTTGTCTTCCCGGGCCACCTCCCGAACCATAACCTCCTGTTCGTGCAGGATCGTTAAATGTAATGGTGGTGTGGCCAACAGGAGTTTGCGCCAGTATGGTAAAGCTCTTAAGCAAAACAATTCCAATAATAATGCGTGTACGTAACATA
>DASWXS010000183.1:0-5305 GCA_036405375.1 Bacteroidia bacterium | reverse complement strand
AAAGCCAAAAACGAAAAGACAATTAAAGAACTTTCGCAGGAGAAAGATCTCTTAAAACAACAGGAAGAAATTAATGATCTGCAAATTCGTTTTTTGATTATCGCTATTGTTTTTGCCATTGTACTTATCATCAGCGTTATTCTCTTTTATCGTCAGCGTGCGCTTAAGCAACAACAGGCCACTCTCCAGGTTGAACAACGATTGAACCGCTCGCGAATTAATCCTCATTTCTTTTTTAATGCATTGGCTGCCTTACAAAACATCATGTTAAATGGTACAGACAAACCAAAGCTGGTGAAGAATTTTACAGCCTTCTCCAAATTAATGCGTCAAACCCTTGAAAGCTCTTACAACGAATTTATTTCTATTGAAAAAGAGATAGAGTTCCTGGATCATTACCTGAACCTGCAGCTGCTGCGGAAAGAAGGTTCGTTCGAATACAAATACACTATTGTATCTGAACTGGAAATTGAAGAGATCATGATCCCCGCCATGCTGCTTCAGCCTTTTGTTGAAAATGCCATTGAACATGGTTTTAAATCGTTTACCTCCGGTGGTCTTTTACTGATTGATTTTAGATTGAATGGTAAAAACCTTGTTATCACTATTGACGACAATGGAGCAGGCATAAAGCAAAAAAAAGAATCTGACGATCCTACGCATATATCAAGAGCCACACAAATAACAAAGGACAGGCTATTCCTCATCAATAAAACCCTGAAAGTAGAGTCGGGTTTTAAATTTATTGATAAATTTGAAGCAGGAACCAGGGTAGAATTAACGCTTCCTGTTTTATATAAGCATGAACTGCCTCATCATTGATAACGAAACTCCGATCAGACAAAGCTTAATTAGTTTGATTGGTATGTTTTGTCCGGATATTAAAGAGATCAGGGAAGCAAATAGCATGCAGAACGGACTGGACACACTGGTCAATTTCAAACCCGATATTTTGTTCCTGGATGTTGAGCTGGGAGATGGAACAGGGATAGAACTCCTGAATAAAATGAATGATGTTTCATTTCCCGTTATTTTCATTACTGCTCATAATAAGTATGCAGTCGACGCTTTCCGCCTAAGTGCATTGGATTTTTTGCTCAAGCCGATTGATCCGGAAGAACTGGTAAGAGCTGTTGAAAAAGCGAAGGCCTCTATTAAAAATCAGGACCTGCTATCACAGTTAAAAGTTTACAAAGAATCTTTTCATATAAATAACCCACAGGAACATAAAATTGTATTAAAAGACAGTAAGTCTATTTACTTTGTAAAGGTGAACGATATTTTATACTGCGAAGCAGAAACTTCCTACACCATTTTTCACCTCGCAAACTCCAAAGACCAGATCGTAATTTCGAAAAAGATCAAAGATTTCGACGAAATGCTGGAACAATACGGCTTTATAAGGGTCCACCAATCGTTCCTGGTAAATAAAACAAAGATCAAACGATTCGACAAGCTGGAAGGTGGAATGCTTGTACTGGAAAACGACAAAACTGTTCCTGTGTCGCAGCGCAAAAAAGATTACGTACTATCTCTCCTTTCCAGGTAAATTTCAAATATCGCATAAGCACTCTATCTGATCAAATATGGATCGGATTAAATCGAATATGGATACAATCCATAGAGCTTTATTCTTCTCACGTAGCTTTGAAGTAATATTTATGCCTGTTACGGTAACGAGTGGAATGATGGTATTGCCTCCTTTGTCAAATCGATTCAACTCTGTTTTCAATCTGCTTGTTCCCGTCACAGGTTTTATTCTATAACCCCACTAATATGAAAATCAAAAAAACAGCTATCAAAGCTACTGTCCTCTCATTAGGATTATCTTTTTATGCACATTACATTCAGGCACAAGTGTCACACAACCAGGTGCTGGATATGGATTTTGAGGGAGGTATCGTTGATTCTTCCTCACAGAACCAGGCAACTTCCATCAGCGGTACACACGCTTTTACCAGCGACAGGTGGAATAATAGTAGTTCAGCATTATTGTTCATCGGCCCAACAGATCCGGCCGTAGTTTCGCTCACAAATACCAGCGGAACCTATAAAGTAAATTTTCCGGCTACCCTATCAGCCTGGGTTCAGTTAAATACTATGGGTACTGTTGTTAACCCTATTGTAACCACCGAAGATGACAATGCAAATAACTCAGGGCTCTCATTGGATATATCCAGCCAGGGAGCTGTAATGGCAACTTATGGTAATAACTCTCCTGCGGGAGCCACTGCACGCAAAACGTTTCAAACAGTAGATGGTATGATCACTGCTGGTAGCTGGAATCACATAGTTGCCGTTTTCAATTCTGCAAGCTCGGTGGATGTTTATGTTAATGGAATGAAAAGATCGACCACTTCTTCCGGCGGCGCTACTGCATGTGTTTACAACTACAATAACCCAGGCAAAATTGGCTCTTATATCAAAGGGGGTATCAACCGTGTAATTGATGGCAGAATGGATAAAATTAAAATATACTCTGCTGCTTTAACACAGGATGAAATTCTTGCCTTGTTTTATAACAAGCATGACAATCATACTTCCCTGCTGTTCAATTATGGATTAAACAATAATTACGGCGATCAATCTATTTTCAACCGCGCGTCAGGATCAATGGGAATGAATGCATATACAACCGATCGTGCAGGAAATGCAAACCGCGCGCTAGCTGTAAGTTTGTCGAGTGGAGTTGAGATCCAGGAGCCGGCAGGAGAATTCAAATGCAATTTTCCAATGACCTTTTCTACCTGGATAAAAATAAATTCTATAGGTGCAGTTCCTAAACCAATTTTTGCAAACAACGACAGGAATAATGCTTACTCCGGCTTAAGTATTATGCAACTGCCTTCAGGGAATCTTTATGTGAGTATTGGGGATGGCGGAGGAACCGGCTCAACTAACAGAAAAAGTTATTCAACCAACTCAACAATACCTACAAATCAGTGGGTGCATTTAGCTGTTGTATTAAAACCTGCCAGTCTCCCAAACCTATATACAACCGAAGTTTATTTCGACGGGGTAAGTCAGCTGATCAATTTACCATCCGGTACAGGCAGTTCCTTGTCTTATACCACCAGCGGAACCGTTTATGCAAGAATGGGGGCTTGCTTTACTGGTTCGGGTTCAATGAGTGCGATAGACGCTTCAATGGACGATGTAATGTTTTGGGATGTTGCACTTACTCCGGCCGAAATAACAGACCTGGGGACGAACTATATAGACAACAACCCTACTGTAAGTATTGCTAAAAATGTAGGCCAATCATCCGGTATAAACGTGTTCCCCAATCCGAACAGTGGCACATTCACCATCAAAACAACCTACACAGGCCCGGTTAAAATTATAAATGTTATTGGCCAGGAGGTACATTCATTCGATTTAAAAACAGCAGGTGCATCCACACTTACACTTTCTCATTTACCCGACGGTATTTATTACTTAATGGGTGAAGGAATTTCAGAAAAGATAATCATCAATAAATAATAAAATGAAATTAGTGTCTATAAAAAAGTTCAGTTTATTGTTGTGTGTAATTTACTTCACAAGCGGCTATGCACAAACAGGTTTGCTTGGTAAAATAAAAGATGCCGCAAAGAAAGAGGATAAAAGTGAGCTTCAATTTCCCGGAAATTTTTATTGGAATCAAAAAAACTATTTGTCGGGGGTAATTGAAAAAGATAAGAACTGCTCGTACCGAATGGAGGCATTGAAAAAAGTTAACAAAGACAGTATAGTTGCCGCTATTGCCTATTATGAAGCGAACAAAAAAAAGTTCAGTGGCAACGATGCTATCTATGCCGAGGGATTAAAAACAACATATAACGATTTTGGAAAAAAATTCGAAGAGGTTGTTATTCCTGATTTCAACGATTATATAGAAAGCACAAAAGAAATCTTCAAGGCTGCTGATTATTATTTCATTGGGAAAGAATACGAAGAACTAACAAGCGCGTCTAAAAAAATATATACCGGCAAGGTTGATCTGGCTGCTTTACAAAATAAGATAGCTAACAAAAGAAAGGAATACGCCGCAGCCCTGAAAAAAGCAGCGAAAATTTCCTGTGAAGAACAACTGGAACATTTGAATGAGCTCCGGTTTGCTTCATCAGAGAATGGTTGCCTGAAAGGAGTTACAAATGAAACGGTAACCGGGTCTGTGGATAATGGCGTATCCGTATATTTTTCAACCAGGGATCTTATAAATGAATACAGGAAATCAATAACACTCGAGATCTACATTGATGATAAAAAGGCCGGATCGATTTACTTTGATGTATCAGAGTATTCAGAGAAAAAAGAAGGTTGGGTGCGTGTTCTGCTCATTCCCGGTCTGAAGAATTTTAATAGCGATGCTACTACCCAGAGGTCAATATATAACAGTCTTTCCAAGAAGTGCAAAGTTACGGTGAAGAATAAAGAAGGGGAAACAATGCAGGGTTCCTTTATTTATGACATTTCCACATTTAACGGCTCTGTATCCGAGTACTTTGATAAAGTTGAGCTGGAATATTATAAAACGGTAAAATTTCCTCAAAACGCTTATAAGGATGCAACCCTGGAGAAAACAGCATTGGATTATTACAATACAAAATGGGCTGCAGGTAATAAAGTAAAAGGCAAAGCCATTAAAGTGGTGATTGAAGGAAACAACTGGTCGCAGCGTAGAACAAGTGCAGGCGTACTTACCGGGCGTTATACCACCGCATACTACGGAATTAAAGGTGATGATGGCAACTGTTATTTCTTCAGTGTAAGAATAGACCAGGACTATATTGATAACGGAAAGTACGATAGTAAAATTAAGTTCGGGACTTTCCCAACAGAAAAAAGAATTCTTTGTGAGAATATTAAATAAGTAAAACCCCATAATTAAACTAATATGAAACTAAAATTTACCACCCTTGCTTTAATCGCATCGGTTTTCTACCAAACAGCAAAAGCACAATGTACCTTCACTACTACTATTGTTCCCAACGGTCCTACCACCTTTTGTGCTAATGGCAACGTTACATTGTCGCCCGGGACCGCAAACAACTCCTGGACTCAGAAAGCGGATTATGGCGGTCTTGCAAATTATAATGGCAGCGCTTTCGTACTCGCCGATAAAGGTTATGTGTTGGCAGGAGGAAGTACTGCTTTTTATGAATACGACGCGGACGTAAACGTATGGACACAAAAAACGAATTTTCCGGGACAGGTAAGAGTCGGGGCTGCCAGCTTCGCTATAGCCGGAAAAGGCTATGTGTGTTCAGGGCAACTTGGAGTAAATCCAAGATATGATATGTGGGAATATAACCCTTCATCA
>DASWXS010000182.1:0-2663 GCA_036405375.1 Bacteroidia bacterium | reverse complement strand
GATTACGTTTATTATAGAAATAACATCGCCAACTGAGAGAGAAGATCTTTTACTCAATGAGATAGCCAGGATCTCTGTTCCGTCAATTACACAACCGCCCCTTATGCACAGGCCAATTCCGGCTCCCAGGAAGAAACCCCCAAAAACGGAGATCAGAAGCGTGTCGGTGTTTTTATCGATATCAATCGGAAGGGTTACAAACGACAGGCAAATGGCAAGTACAATAATTGCAACAAGGGTTTTAATTGCAAAGGCTAAAGAGATTTGCCGGATACCAATAATGATAAAAGGAATATTAATAACAACGATAAGTATGGAAATATTGATTCCGGTGAGCTTATTGGTAAGAAGAGAAATCCCGGTTACACCACCATCCAAAAATCCGTTTGATAAGAGAAAACCTTTCAATCCTATGGTTGCGGATGCGATTCCTAAAGCAATCAAAATAACGTTTTTAAGATTGTTCTTAAAAACAATGCTTTGCATACGCTTTATAGAAAGGCTTTTAGTCATCTACTTTTCCGTTACTTGTTTCTTCCGGTTCATCAGTATCATCTTCGCTGATCACAGCATCACTCTCTTCAATCTCTTTTCTTGATATTACATTTGACAGGGAAATCAAGATTGCCGGTAACAATACAAGATTTGTACACATCGATACCAATAACGTTAATGAGATCAATACTCCTAATGCAACTGTTCCGCCAAAACTCGACCAGATAAAAATAGAGAACCCGCTAAATAAAATTACTGCAGTGTAAACCATGCTCACGCCCATGTCACGAACACAAACAGATATGGCCTGTGGCACAGTAATCAGTTTATTGTGCTTTAACTCCTGACGATAGCGTGTGAGGAAGTAAATAGTACCATCGGATGCTATACCAAACGCTATACTGAAGATCAGGATGGTTGAAGGTTTAAAACGAATGTCGAGGAAACCCATTACACCGGCAGTGATCACCAGCGGAATTAAACAAGGTAATTTCGATAATACAATGATTTTCCATGAACGGAAAAGCGCCAATCCAACCAATGCTATCAGAACGATCTCTATCAATAAACTCTCGATAAGATTATCCAACAGGTAATCGTTTCCTTTCAAAAAAGTAAGACTGTGCCCGGTCATCGAAACTTTTGCATCAGTTCCCTCAAAAATGGAATCGATTTTTGGTTTCAATTCGGCAACCAGCTCCTTCGTTTTTTTGGAACCAATATCCTGCATACGATAGCTGATACGTGTTACCTGTTTCGCTGTGTCGATGTAATTAGTGAATTTATTTTCGTTTCCTTTTACTGTCCCTTTAAAGTCACTGAGCTTTTTCAGTTCACCGATACTCGGGATCATATAATATTTTTTTGCCCCGCCCCTGAATGCCTGGTAAGAGAATTTAATTCCTTCGGCAATGGACAGTGGGTTAGAAAATTCCTCGTGTTGTGCAATGGTTTTTTCAAGCGCTTTTATCTTGTAAATAATGCGGGCATTGTCTGCAAAAACTCCATTTGGTTTTTTTGTATCTATGGTAATTTCAAAAGGAAGAATACCATTGAAATTCGATTCGAAGAATTTAAGATCGGTATATACTTTATCTTTTTCAGGAAGATCGTCTACAACAAAACCAATTACGCTTACCTGTGTCATTCCCCAGATTCCCAGGGCAGTTATAACGGTAGTAACAATATAGATCTGTTTGCGTTTGTTTTGTACCAGGTGATCCACATAAGCAATAAAACTATTAATGCGTTTGGCATCCACGTGTTTTGTATGTTTACTGGATGGTTCAGGAAGATAGCTGAGAATGATCGGGATCAATACAAGCGTGATCAGGTAAGTAACAATAACATTTATCGCTGAAACGATACCAAACTCAACCAGTAACTCAGTATTAGTGAAATACAATACGGCAAAACCGATAGCGGTAGTAACGTTGGCCAGGAATAAAGTAATGGCCATGGTTTCTACCATTCGCGAAATACCTTTGATCTTATTATTGTGTTTGGTGTATTCGCGGTGATATCGGTTGATGAAGAAGATGCAGTTCGGAATTCCGATCACAATAATAAGCGGAGGAAGTAAGCCAGAAAGAATAGTGATCTTGTATCCCAGCAAGTGCATAGTTCCGAGTGCCCAAACAACACCTACAATAACTACAAGCAAGGAGAATATTACGGTTGAGAACGAACGGAAGAAAATCCAAAGCACGAGTGCAGTTACAAGAATGGCTAGTAAAGAAAACAATTTCATTTCGCCTGAAACTTTTTTCATTACCGCCGAGCGGATGTAAGGCATCCCTGAATAATGCATTTCCGTGTTGTGTTTCGCAGCAAAATTATCACAGAGCGTTTTTATATTGTCCACTATATCCAGTCGCTTGGAAGAGTTGAGCTCTTTGTCGTTGAATGTGATCGCCAGTAAAGTCGCTTTCTTTTCCTGTGAATAGATAACACCTTCGTAAAAAGGAAGGCTGTTGATTTTTTCTTCCAGTTCCTTTACTTCAGCATCATTAAGTGGTGATTTGTTATTAATGAGTGGTACAACAGAAAATTTTTCAAGCGAATCATCAAAAACAAAGTCATATGCATTTCCTAATGAAAGAACATCTTTAATGCCTTCCGTTTTTTTGATATCAGCGGTTAATTTGATCCAATCATTAAAAAGGTCT
>DASWXS010000181.1:0-3648 GCA_036405375.1 Bacteroidia bacterium | reverse complement strand
GCGTGTATAGTGTTTAGCTTCATCTTTCTTCTCTTCTTCCATCTCAGCGCCAATAGTAAGAATGTTGTTTTCAGTATTGATTTTGAAGTTTTCCTTTTTAAATCCGGGAGCTGCAAACTCCAGGCAGAATTCACTCCCGTTTTCCTTTATATTAACAGCAGGCAGCATATTTCCGAATTCTCTGTCGATCCAGTTACGTCCAAAAAATCTGGCAGTATCAAAAAACTCAGAAAATGTAGAAGGAACCAGGCTTTCCTTTTTTGTTGTTTTTAAAGTTTCCATTTTTAAAAATTTGAAGAGTTTATAATTATTTTCTTAGAACAAAATTATTTCTATGAAGCTGAGATTCTAATGATGCAAATCAAATGAGATACTGATTTTTATCAGATCTTTGATTAATAAAGGAAAGCTCCTCACCCTGCCTGTTTTGTTCTTCCAGTGTCCAGTCATCCGTAACTGTGGTTTCAAGCCATACCTTACCCGATTTCCTGAAAACCTGTACTCCAAGACCGAACAGCGTACTGAAACGCTGCTCCAGGTCAGTAACAGTCATCGACGGTCTTATTGTTATCTGGCCATCCTTATGAACAGACCTGCAGTCGCCTACTGTGAGTGAATGATCTTTCAGTAATTTTTTAGGATTTCCTGCGCCAGGCTTATGTGCCTTTGAAAAGAATTCCAGCTTCAAATAAGGAAAGATTTTTACAAACTTGTCCTGGATGGCAGAAATTTTTCTTTTATCGTTGATTGTTATTTTCATTGTTTAGAAGTCTTACTTTCATTAATGTAGGATCAGCAGCGGTGCTTTTGAATGAAATACCATTTGTTTTGTAACCGGTTCATGCAGGATTCTATTCAATAGAGCATGTTTTTGCGGTAGTATGCAGATAAGATCCGCATTATTTTCCACAGCGAACGCGTTTATACCAGAGACAACATCGCTGGCCTGCCTGTAATGATAAGAATGGTCAATATCAGACAGGGAATCTCCCAGGTTCAAGCAATCTCCAGGCACCTCTGAATTACAAGTGTTACCGGATTTCTCAACATCAATATTGATCACATATACATGCCCGCCAAATGTATGAGCCAATAGCTTAAGAGGTTGCAATAATTTCGGGTTTCGCTCTTCGGCATACTCACAGGCAAAAACTATCTTTTTCATTTCGCTGTACCTGGCGTTTTTATCTATTGCGATAATAGGGCTCTTAGTATTGTGAATTAATGCACTGGTTGTGCTACCCAGCAATCTTTCTGCCAGGTAACCCACACCCTGTGTTCCCATTACAATGAAATCAACACGATGTTCCTTAGCGTATAGTTTTATTTCATCCACTGCAAATCCACACTTACAAATACACAGCACTGATACAAGCCTTTCATTCTGGAACATAAGATCTTCTTTCAAACGCTGTAGATTTTTAAGCGATGTTTTTTCAACTTCATCCAACGGAGGTATAAATGCAGGAGCTTCGCCAACTACAACAGGTACGTGATAGGCATGGAACAAAATGATGTTAGCTTCCAGTTTTTTTGCCAGTTCACAGGCATATTTAGCCGCGTTGATTGATGTTTCAGAGAAATCAACCGGTACCAGGATGGTTTTCATGGCTTTTTGATTTTTAATTAAAAAATGAGAACCAGGATATCCAATACAATTGCTATAGAACTAAGCCAGAAGATAGTACGCATTGGAGCTACTGCTAGGATCATCGCTAACGAAATAATTGTGGGAAATGCGATAAAAGCCAGCTCCACTGTACTTCCGTGTGCACCAAAAGCTGCAGCTATACCGCTAAGGCATCCCACAATGGTTAGTATAATTGGTATAGCCCCGAACCTGGAGGTTTCCATAACCTCCCAGAATTTACTTGCTTTATTTGCAGTTTTTACATTGGTTTTTGTAGTGCTTTGCACTTTCTGTTTTGAGATGATTGTTTCCATGATTTTTATTTTTTAGAGTTTTGAGATTAAATTATCGAGAGAAAAAATATTCCAGGCTTCCGGTATCAGCAGCAGGAATAATAAGAGTATTAAACGGGGAAGTACATGCCTGGTATCCCACATTGGCGAAGTCAGCCCGAAGCCTAATGCTGCAACAAGCAAATTAAGTCCTAATAGATAAAGTGAAACGTGTGTAAAAAGACCAAGAATCAAAAAAAGTCCGCACAGCAGTTCAGTACAGGTTGTGAACCAGGAAGCCATCACTACTATGAAACCGGGCATTCCCTTTCCTTCAAAATCATTCCTGTACGTCGAAATGACATTTCTTATTTTCACATTAAAAACTGCGTCGTAGCCCTGGAAAAGAAAAAGCAATCCCAGGAAAACTCTTGCGATCAGTGACGCGATTTCTTCTTTGTATTGAATGATTTGTTCCATTATTCTTTTTGCTAGAATGATGAAACAAAATTAGATGGTTCAGAAGGCTTTGTGAATGAGGGGAATCAGAAAGGGATATGATCTTTATCAGTTTTTCATTTTTACCAGCTTCTCATAATTCAAAATCGTGATGGAGCTGCCTTTAACATCTAAAAGTCCTTCCTCCTTAAAATCACTCAATGTTCTGATGGTAGTTTCTGTGGCTGTTCCTGCAAGGTTTGCAAGATCCTCGCGCGACAAGCTCATTGTAAAACCGGTATCGGTATCCTTTTTGTATCTTGAATATAAGGTTGCCAAAGCTTCGGCAACTCTTTTTCTTACAGAATTATACGCAAGTTTAACTAACTGTTCTTCTTTTTCCTGTAAGTTATCGGAGATCATTTTTATAAATTTCCTGGATACCTCTGCGTTCTTATATACGAGTGCGTAAAAATCTTCTTTCGGTATAAGGCAAATTTCAGAATCTTCCAGTGCAGTTGCAGTATCATTGTATTGCCCTTCATCGAGTAGAGCTATGTAGCCGAAGAAATCACCTTCCTTGTAAAGTCCCGTTATAAATTCTTTTCCCTGTTCATTTGAACGACAGGTTTTAATTTTTCCTTTATTAATAAAATAAATGCCCTTTGGATATGAACCTTCACTATAAACATCATCCTTCTTTTTATAGGTTCGAAAATCATTATCGGTCGAAAGTTTTTTAAGGTCTTCGAAACTTTTTGCATTCGTAAGGAAGTCATTCAATCCTTCCGCATTCTTTTGAAAGTCCTTTTTTACATTCTCTGACTTTTTCAAGCGACTTTCAATTGCATTTAGTAATTCGATATCATCAAACGGTTTGGTAAGGTAATCGTCTGCCCCCATTTCCATACCTTTTCTTAAATCGCTTCGTTCTACCTTAGCGGTAAGGAATATAAAAGGAATCCTTTCCGTTTTTTCATTTTTAGAAAGCAAATGTAAAACGCCGTATCCATCCAAAACAGGCATCATTATATCACAGATGATCAAATCCGGCAATTCCTTCTGGGCAAATTCTACTCCCTCTTTACCATTAACGGCAGTAATAACAGTATAATTTGCAAGAGCAAGTATCTCCGCCGTATTCTCTCTTACATCATTATTGTCTTCGATTAAAAGTATCTTCTTGCTCATTCCAAAAATTATTGAGGTATTTTGATGGTGAATGTTGTGCCTTTATTTTCCTGGCTTTTCACCGAGATCGTTCCATTCATAAGCTCAACATATTTTGCAACAATATTAAGACCCAAA
>DASWXS010000180.1:0-4237 GCA_036405375.1 Bacteroidia bacterium | reverse complement strand
ACAGGATCAGAATAAAGAGGTTGAACTCTCCCTTTTAAGCAAAGAGAATATAAGCAGTTTAAAAAACAATAATACATATACCGTTACAACAGGACACCAATTGTGTTTGTTTACGGGACCAATGTATTTTATTTACAAAATACTCACTACAATTAATTGTTGTGAATACCTCAACAAAACAATTCCAGGTAAAAAATTTGTTCCTGTTTACTGGATGGCAAGTGAAGATCATGATGCCGAAGAAATAAGCAGCGCTATTGTATTTGGAAAAAAAATTACCTGGGAAACAGATCAGAAAGGCAAAGTAGGAAGCTTTTCTACTAAAGGAATTGAGAAAGCAATCGAAGAGCTTGAGCAGATATTAGGTGAGGGAGAACAGAATAAGGAAATAATCAATCTTCTGAAAAACTGCTACTCTAAAGAAACACTTGCCGATGCAACAAGGCACTTGGTGAACGCCTTGTTTGGAAAATACGGACTGGTTATCATTGATGGAGATTCAAAACAGCTGAAACAGCTTTTTGTAAATGAACTTCGCAATGAACTGGAACACGGGTTTTCTTATGCTGCTGTAAATAAAACAAACGCTTCATTAAAAACCGAAGGATATTCATTACAGGTAAATCCAAGGGAAATAAATTTATTTCTTACCCGCGAAAGTATGCGGGAGCGGATCGAAAAAAATGAAAATGGTTATGCTGTTGTAAACACTAACCTTCAGTTCAGTGAAAAAGAAATGACCGAATTATTGGACTCCGAACCGGAAATCTTCAGTCCGAATGTTATACTACGTCCTTTGTATCAGCAAAAAATATTACCAAATATTGCTTACGTTGGTGGCCCCGGAGAAATTGCTTACTGGTTGCAATTGAAAAAAGAATTTACCGAAACCGGCATTCATTTCCCTGTTCTTATTCCCCGGAAATTTGCTTTATTGATTGATGGCCCAACTCAAACAAAACTCCAGAAAACAGGGATCAATACAAAACAGTTATTTCACGACACCGAAGCTATCATTAAAGATTTTATAAGTGGAGATGCTGAACAAATTAACCTGGTTCCCGAAAAAGACCTGATAACAAAGAACTTCTCGGAATTAAAACAAAAAGCGGAAAGCATCGATAAATCACTTGGAGGAACTGTAGATGGAGAGCTTCAAAAGGCCCTGAAAGGAATTGAAAACATCGAGCAAAAAATTATCAGAGCTATCAAAGCTAAAAATGAAACTTCGATCAACCAGATAAAAAACATAAAACAAAAGTTATTTCCCGAAAATTCCATCCAGGAAAGGCACGATAATTTTATTCCGTTCTGGTCGAAAAATGCAAACTTTATTGATGACATTAAAGTAGCATTTGAAACTGAGTTAAGTGATCTTAACCAATACCTGGTCTTAACTGAAAGATCTTAAGGTCGTTTTTTGTCGTCGAATACTGAAGCAGATCTCATACTGAGTTCACTGCGTATTAATGTAGGGAATATTTTTGAATCCAGGCATGGGAAAAGGCTGTTAAAATCTTTGATTTGCAGAACCAATAAATTATAGCATTTTTGTTTCTCCTAATTATTATAATCCAGAAGATATCTATATGAAACAGTTAATTGAATGTGTTCCTAATTTCAGCGAGGGACGCGACATGAACATCATCAAACAAATTACAGACGAAATTGAATCTGTAGAAGGTGTACGACTTTTAAATGTTGATCCGGGGAAAGCAACTAACAGAACTGTTGTTACATTTGTTGGTGAACCGCATGCTGTTATAGATGCAGCATTCCTTGCCATTAAAAAAGCAGGCGAGCTTATTGACATGAGCAAACACAAAGGCGAACACCCGCGTATGGGTGCAACTGATGTTTGCCCGCTGATTCCTATAGCAAACATCAGCATGGAAGAAACTGCAGTGTATGCTCAAAAACTGGCCAAGCGCATTGGTGAAGAAATTAATTTGCCCGTTTACTTATACGAAGCTGCTCAATCCAACAAAAACAGGAGCAACTTATCAGTGATCCGTGCGGGAGAGTATGAAGGTTTTTTCAAAAAAATAAAACTTGCCGAATGGAAACCTGATTTCGGACCGCAGGAGTTTGATGCAAAACGCGGCGCATCTGTAATTGGTGCTCGTGATTTTCTTGTTGCTTTTAATGTAAATCTCAATACTACCTCAACACGTCGTGCCAATTCTATCGCATTTGATGTACGTGAAGCCGGGCGTGTGATGCGTGAAGGAAATCCGATCACAGGAAAAATCATGACCGATCAGAACGGGAATCCAAGATCGATACCCGGAACATTAAAATGTGTAAAAGCAATTGGTTGGTACATCGAAGAATATGGTGTGGCACAAATTTCCATGAACCTTACCAACATCAACACAACTCCTGTGCACATTGCCTTTGATGAAGTTTGTAAAAGTGCTACATCAAGAGGAATTCGTGTTACCGGAAGTGAGCTGGTAGGATTGATTCCGTTAAAAGCAATGCTGGATGCCGGAAAATATTTCTTATTGAAACAACAACGCTCTATTGGAGTAAGCGAAAAAGAACTTATTAAGATCGCAATTAAATCGATGGGACTGGATGAGTTAGGACCTTTCAACCCGGAAGAGCGAATCATTGAATACATGCTGAAAGAAAAAGCAGACAGTAAACTGGTGAGTATGGACCTGGTTGCTTTTGCAGATGAAACAGCAAGTGAAAGTCCTGCTCCGGGCGGAGGATCCATTTCAGCTTATGTTGGTTCACTGGGTGCTTCACTGGCAACAATGGTGGCTAATCTTTCCTCACACAAAAAAGGCTGGGACGAAAGGTGGAAGGAATTCAGCGACTGGGCAGAAAAAGGACAGGCATATAAAGATGAATTAATCAGGTTAGTTGACCTGGATACAAAATCATTTAACCAGATCATGAATGCATTTTCATTGCCCAAAGCAACAGGTGAAGAAAAAGCAATGCGTGACCAGGCTATACAGGATGCTACAAAATATGCAATAGAAATTCCTTTCATGGTAATGGAAGCTGCTTATGGAAGCATGGAAGTGATAAAAGCAATGGCTGAACACGGAAACCCGAATTCGGTTACAGATGCAGGAGTTGGGGCACTTTGCGCGCGAACTGCTGTTATTGGCGCTTTCATGAATGTGAAGATCAATGCTTCCGGATACAAAGACAAAGGTTTTATTGCCGATATTATTGCAAAAGGAAATGCAATCGAACAAAAAGCAATAGCATTGGAAGCCGAAGTAATTAAGCTCGTAAACAGCAAAATAAAGCTGGATTAATACCATATCCCGGATTTCGGAACTCCTTTCCTGCCGGGGAAGAAGTTTTTTATTTTCCGCAGATTTTGCCTGGAACTCCCTCCTGTCTTTAATTTTTACCAAACCGGCAGGGCAGAAAAAAACCGGAAGCCTAATAATGAAGTTTTTTTCTCGTACGATTATTTGTAGTAGCATTTCAATTAGTCTAAATTTACTAAACCAATTTAGATTTAATAGAAACATGAAAGGATTTTTATGCATTTTTCTTGTTTGTTTTTCATTGGCAGCTTCTGCACAATGTACATTTAGTCTTGGTTCTGATGTAACGTATTGCCAGGGCCAGACTATAAACAGTGTATTCAGTGCTCCGGCCGGGCAGTCTTCCTATGCATGGAGCACAGGAGCAACTACTCAAAGCATTACAGCAACAGCTGCCGGTGTATATACCTGTACTGTTACTTTATTAAGTTCCAACCTGGTAACAAACGCCAATTTTTCTTCGGGCAATACCGGTTTTTCCAGTGGTTATACTGTTGGCGCAGGTGGGAGCTGGGGACCAATTTCCAATCCGGGTACGTATTATATAACCAATAATGCAAATTCTGCCCATTCAAATTTTCCCTCTTTCTCAGGACACGGCGGAAGCGGTAATATGATGGTATGCAATGGATCGGATATTGCCGGAACCAGCGTGTGGTGCACGAGTATTGCTGTTACTCCCAACACCACCTACAATTTTTCTTCCTGGGCTGCGACGTGTGTGAATGGAACAGCTGCTGAACTCGCCGATCTTCAGTTCTCTATTAACAACACACTGATTGGAAGCCAGTATTCACCATCAATGTCACCTGGTGTATGGACACAATTTAATGCTACCTGGAATTCAGGAGCAAGTACCACAGCAAATATTTGTATCCTGAACCAAAACACTACTGCATCCGGAAATGATTTTGCACTGGATGATATTTTCTTTCAGC
>DASWXS010000179.1:0-2499 GCA_036405375.1 Bacteroidia bacterium | reverse complement strand
AGTGGTGGTGAAGCACAACGTATCAAATTAGCTTCGTTCCTGGGTACAGGCATCAGCTCCACTACTCCTACCCTTTTCATTTTTGATGAACCAACAACCGGTTTGCATTTCCATGATATTCAAAAACTGATGAAGTCATTTAACGCATTGCTGGAAAAAGGACACTCCATTGTTGTGATCGAACATAACATGGATGTGATCAAATGCGCCGACTGGATCATTGATATGGGACCAGAAGGAGGTGAAAATGGTGGTACCGTTGTATTTGAAGGTATTCCGGAAGATTTGGTTAAGGAGAAAAAATCGTATACAGGGAAGTATTTAAAGGAGAAACTGTAAGATTTACCACTAAGACGCTAAGGGCACTAAGGTTCACTAAGTACAGGTTAATTAAACACCTTAGTGCTCCTCTGTATTTTCTTAGTGCCTTAGTGGTAAAAAGAATTCCTTACCTTCGCATAGCTTATGCTCATCTACACACTTGTCATACGATTCTATCATTTTATTGTAAGGATACTTTCTCCTTTCAATAAAAAAGCGAAGTTGTTTACAAAAGGAAGGAGCGGACTTTTTCAGAAAATAAAACAAGAGCTGACAAGCAACACGTCACCTGTAATATGGATACATGCAGCATCACTGGGAGAATTTGAACAAGGCAGGCCTGTAATTGAAAAATTAAAAACTACATTTCCTGATCATAAAATTGTACTTACTTTTTTTTCTCCATCGGGATATGAATTAAGAAAGGATTATGATAAAGCAGATTATGTTTTTTATTTACCTACAGATACAAAAAGCAATGCCAAACAATTCATTGAACTGGTAAAACCCAAACTCGTTATTTTTATCAAATATGAATTCTGGTTGAATTATCTGAATCAACTGCATGTACAAAGTATTCCAACATTATTGATCAGCGGTATTTTCCGGCCCGATCAGCATTTTTTTAAATGGTACGGGGGAATTTTTAAACGCACGCTGTTTCATTATAAACATCTTTTTCTTCAGAACGAAGAGTCGCTTCAGCTACTTCAACAGCAGGGAATAAAAAATTGCTCGGTAGCAGGAGATACCCGGTTTGACCGGGTTCTGGAGATTGCTGCTGCTCCTAAAAAGTTTGAAGAAATAGAAGCGTTCACCAAAAATAATTTTACCATTCTTGCAGGCAGCACCTGGGCTGAAGATGAAAAATATCTCTTGCAATCGTTTTCACTTCTCCGAAAAAAACATCCGGAAACCAAATTACTCATTGCACCGCATAATATTGAAAGCGTCAACATCCATCAATTACTTTCTTTATTAAAAAGTAATGCACCCGAACTTACGTTCCAGTTATACACCCAATGGGATAAAAGAACTTCTGCCGATATCCTGGTTGTAGATACCATCGGGATGCTTTCTTCATTATATCAATACGCTCAGGTTGCATATATAGGAGGCGGATTTGGTTCGGGCATTCATAATATCCTGGAAGCACTGGTTTATGGTATTCCTGTTGTTTTCGGCCCGAACTACGGAAAATTTAATGAGGCACATGAATCGATTAAAAAAGGAATTTCTTTTCCATTCGGTAACCAGGACGATCTTAATATTATACTCAATGGTTTTCTCAGCAATAAAACACACTTAGAAGACATTCGCAAACACAGCACCGAATATGTAAAGGCCAATGCCGGTTCATCCGACAAAATTGTTGCGTTTATTCCCCGGGTTTTGTAAATCACTCATTGTTAATAAAATAGGATGAACCTATTAATAACTTCGACAGACAATTAGTTTTGACGTTTCAGTTTTTTTTGCTTACTTGCATCGTTAATTTTTACACCAAATTAATTGATCAAAATAATGAAATTCAATTACTTAAATCTGAAATCGGGCATTTTATTGATGGCGAGTGTTGCTCTCCTGAGTTTTTCGTGTTCGAATGAAAACACACCTGAAACCTCTGATGAAATGCCGGAAGATACCGCAAAGGTTACCAGCAACGGAGTTTTAAATGTTAACGGCCAGTTATTTAGTATTCCTTCACCGGTACAAACCGCAATGCTGATCCAAAAAGCAGGAGCTCCCTATGATAAAGCGATCCTGAACCCGGTGGCAAATGCGTCGAAATATCAAACTGATTTTTCAAAGGCAATTAATCTTGGAATTTTTGGTGCTGATCTTGGTTATGTTACCATGTACAATAAATCGCAGGATGCGTTGGCTTACCTGGCATCATTGAAAAAACTGGCTGACGAAGTAGGTGTATCAAGTGCTTTCGATCAGCAAACAATGGAACGTATCTCTAAAAACATATCTGTTCAGGATTCAATGTTAGTGCTTGTTGGTATTGCTTACCGCTCAAGCGATCAATTCCTGAAAGGTGAGAACAAAACTGATGTAAGTGGTTTGATCCTTACCGGTGGTTGGTTAGAGAGTTTGAATTTCGCTATCCAGGTGAATAAATCAAAAGAGAACGAAGAAGTGAAGGTGCGTATCGCTCAGCAGCGCCAATCA
>DASWXS010000178.1:0-7033 GCA_036405375.1 Bacteroidia bacterium | reverse complement strand
CCCTTGCAAAAGCAGGTTTCATTGTAATGAAGTTTATGCACTTAGGTGATGAAACAAAAGGTATGAAATATACTATTTTGTTGCCTTATGCAATGTTCATCGGTTATTTGATCTTTATCGTTTTGGTTGAAGGTACATACTGCGGTTACCCTGAGAACAAAACTAAATTGAACTCGATCTTTATGGATCAGAAGATCAATAACAACACAAAACATGGTCGTCAATATATTAACGACGCTCACGGTTTAAAACTTTCAAGTGGAGCAGCTGCAACACCGGTTGAAACAAAATCGGAAGAAGGACACCACTAAGAAGTGATAAAATTCAGAGAAAGCCCTGTCGGAAACGATGGGGCTTTTTTGCTCTATAAAACCAGATAAGATCATTTTAAGTAAAGATTTTATTAATTCTTATATGTTCTTCTATGCCTTGTATGGTTCAATGAAATTAATCTTATACCTTTATTATACCTAAATCATACAACATGAAACGCATCGGGATTATAGGCTCAGGAGCAGTAGCCAAAACACTGGCAAGTGGTTATATCAAACACGGATACGATGTAATGATGGGAACGCGAACCGCTTCCAAACTCGACGAATGGAAAGCGAAACATGAGCATGGAAAAGTGGGTAGCTTTGATGAAGCAGCCGGATGGGGCGAATTATTGGTATTGGCAGTTAAAGGTTCGGTGGCTAAAGATGCATTGATTATGATGGGTAAAGAAAATCTGAAAGGTAAAACGATCATAGACACCACAAATCCTATTGCTTCTGAAATTCCACCGGTAAACGGTGTGCTATCCTATTTTACACCCGCTAATTCTTCTTTGCATGAAGATTTGCAACACGCATTTCCGGAAGCGCATTTTGTAAAATGTTACAACAGTGTTGGAAGTCCGTTTATGGTTGACCCTGATTTCGGAGGAGTAAAACCAACGATGTTCATTTGTGGAAATAGTGATGCGGCAAAAATGGAAGTAAAAGAAATACTCGCTAAAACCGGTTGGGAAACGGAAGATATGGGCAAGGCAGAAGCGGCAAGAGGAATTGAACCCCTTTGTGTGTTATGGTGTACACTTGGGTTTAACGGAGGTGGCTGGTCGCATGCATTTAAATTATTAAAAAAATAATGGCACTGGAAATTGAACATAAATACCTGGTTCATCACGACAGGTGGAAAACAATACGCCCTTCTAAAAGCGTAATGGTAAAGCAGGCGTACCTGTATTCCGATCCTTCTAAAACAATACGTGTGCGGGTAATGGACGATAAAGGATTTATTACCATCAAAGGAAAATCAACCGGTGCTTCACGCTCCGAATATGAATATGAAATTCCTTTAGAGGATGCGCTTGGAATGATCAGGGAGCTTGCCAATAAAGTAATTGAAAAAACAAGACATTATATTCATCATGGCGAACATGTATGGGAAGTGGATGTGTTTGAAGGAGAAAATGAAGGGCTTATTGTAGCAGAGATAGAATTGGGATCGGAAGAGGAAAATTATCTTGTTCCCGATTGGGTGCACGAAAATGTTACGCAGGATAAACGTTACGCTAATTCAAACCTGCTGAATACACCATTCAGAACCTGGTAAATAAAGTTTAGTTAATTTTAAATGCAACCGATTTTACAGTAATAATGCCTTTATTGGTTTGCAGCATTTGTTTTCCATCAGCAAGCTCAAACACTTCTTTCATATTCCTGATTTTTCCTATTGGAATATCTTTTTCAAGGCAGGCTTTGAAGAGCTTATCAAATGTGTGTTTCGAAAGTTCTGCGTTTAACAGTGTATAAAGTTTTTGCCTGTTTTTTATGCGTAACTGGTTGTTTGAAAAAAGAGACAGGTCTGTTTTTAATTTCAATATTTCAATCAGGTTCGAAAATTGTTTGTCGCTGCCAATTGCAAATGTTACAAGGTGTTTGTCTTTGGTTTTAAAAATTTCACCATAGGGAGCAATGTTTGGGTGCAAAGATCCTGA
This sequence comes from Bacteroidia bacterium, assembly GCA_036405375.1. Taxonomy (GTDB): domain Bacteria; phylum Bacteroidota; class Bacteroidia; order B-17B0; family Aurantibacillaceae; genus JADJDM01. The sequence goes on along the minus strand of DASWXS010000178.1, from coordinate 5,049 downwards.
TGCTTTTGGTAAATGACCCGCCACCAGCCAGTTTGTTGCCTGGTTAACCAGCGATGCAACCGCACTGTCGAATAAAGAAACAGAAATTTTTGAACCTTTTCCGCTTTGTTGCTTTTTGAGTAGGGCAATCAATATAGCCTCTTTCAATTGGTGAGCAGCCAATACATCAACCAGGGCAACCGGCATTTTTAATGGGGCAGAACCCATTTCACCATTCATTGACATAAAACCACTTTCTGCCTGGAGGATCAGGTCATAAGCTGTACGCGAAGAGTTTTCTCCAAAGCCGTTAATGCTTGCATAAATGATCCCCGGATTTATTTTCTGTATCTCCTTATAACTCAATTTCAGCTTTACATCGTCACCCTTTTTGTAATTGGTGATCACAATATCTGCATCGGTTATTTCTTTAATGCACTTTGAGCGGTCTTTAGCATTACCCAGGTCGAGGAACACATGTTTTTTATTGGTATTAACCGAATGAAAATAAGCAGAATCTTTTTTGTTCCTGTCTTCGCCCGGTAGTTTCCAGCTGCGGGTAACATCACCGCCACTTTTTTTATTTTCGATCTTGATCACTTTTGCTCCGAGTTCAGCAAAGAAGAGTCCTGCCGACGGACCGGCCAGTACAGAGGCTAATTCAACTACTTTGAGATGCTTAAAGGGTAACTTACTCATTTTTAAAGCTCAGAGAGGCAAATGTAGGATTTAGATACTAATAAAAGAGGTGTTTGTGGCAAAATTTCGTTTTTTTTCACGTTTGATTTTAACAACATTCTATATATTCGTAGTTCAATAAAAAAGCCGCTATGACTGAAAACCAACCTAAAAAGAAAAAGAGTCTGTTCAGAAGAATAATGAAATGGACTGGTATTACTTTTTTACTACTACTGATCGCAATTATCATTTTGCCGTTTATCTTCAAAGATAAGATCATCCAGGCTGTAAAAGATGAAGCAAACAAAAGTCTTGATGCCAAAGTTGATTTCGGCGAATTCGACTTGTCCATATTTTCTTCCTTTCCTGATTTCAGGTTCAAGATTGATAGCGTGAGTGTAGTAGGTATAGGTGAGTTTGCAAACGATACCCTGGCATACATCAAGCAAACCAGCCTTGATGTAAACCTGATGAGTGTTATCAAAGGTGACCAGTATAAAATCAAAGAGATCATCCTTGATGAACCTTATTTATACGGAAAAGTATTGAGCGATGGGAAAGCGAACTGGGACATTGTAAAACCAGATACTGCCGCAGTAACTCCTGAAGCAGAAGATACTGCAGCTACAAAATTCAAACTGGCATTAAAGAAATTCGAGATCAAAAACGGAACCATTCGGTATGATGATGAAACGCTACCAATGACATCGCGCCTGGATAGTTTCAACTTTGTAATGAATGGCGATTTTACACAGGATATTTTTGAAATGAATATCACTTCTGAAATTGGTAAAATGAATTTCGGTTATGGTGGAATTCAATACGCGAAAAACATGAATGTGAAAATGAAAGTGGCAATGGATATGGATATGCCAAATATGAAATTCACGTTCAAGGATAATGAGTTTAACCTGAACGAGCTTGGGTTGGGATTAGATGGCTGGCTGGCTATGCCTAAGGAAGATATTGATATGGATGTGAAATTCCTGTGCAAGCAGGCTGAATTCAAAGCATTGTTGTCATTGGTTCCGGCAGTTTACGCAAAAGACTTCGCTTCAGTAAAAACATCAGGTAAACTAGCGCTGAACGGTTTTGCAAAGGGTACTTACAATGATAAAACAATGCCTGCATTCGGTGTTCATCTGGAAGTGGCAGATGCAATGTTCAAATATCCTTCATTACCAAAATCGGTAAACAATATCCAAATCAACCTGGATGTGAACAGCCCGGCGAGCGACCTGGATAAAATGGTGATCGACCTGAATAAATTCCACATGGAAATGGCTGGTAATCCTATCGATGCAAGGATGAATGTGAAAACGGTAATGTCTGACCCGGCTATTAACGGAATGGTGAAAGGGAAAATTATTCTTGCAAGCGTAAAAGAATTTGTCCCGATGGAGAAAGGTGATGAGTTAAATGGAACAATCAATATGGATGTGAACATGAATGGCAGAATGTCGATGATTGAGCAGGAGAAATATGATCAATTCAAGGCAGAAGGTTTTGTGGAGATCGATAAGATGAATTACAAAACAACCACGGTTCCATATGATATCATGATCAATGCAATGCGACTGAATTTCACACCTAAATATGTAGAACTTGCCAACTTCGATTCGAAAATGGGTAAGTCGGATATAAGGATGAATGGAAAGATCGAAGACTTTATGCAGTATATTTTCAAAGATTCATTGATCAAGGGAAATTTTGCCCTTAATTCAAACATGATCGATTTGAATGAATTAATGGGACCAAGTGATACTACGGCGGCAGCTCCGGCAGCGGCAGATACAGCTGCTATGACTGTTATAGAAGTTCCTAAGAATATTGACTTTGTATTGAATTCTTCAATCGGAAAAGTTGTTTATGACAAATTGGATATTGCAAATGTTGTGGGAGGAATCGTTGTGCGTAATGCACGAGTAAGTATGGAGAACCTGAAAATGGATATGCTGGATGGGAACATGGTTATGTCGGGTTTCTATGATACTAAAAACACCCGTAAGCCAGCGATTAACTTCGATCTGAACATTTCTAATTTTGATATCCAGAAAACATTTACTGCATTCAATAGTGTACAGAAATTAGCTCCTATTGGTCAGTATTCAAAAGGTAAATTCTCTACTACATTGAAAAATCTTGTGGCTACTATGAACGAGAAAATGGAGCCGGATATGAATTCGATGACCGGAAGCGGAAACTTCAAAACTACTTCGGTAAGTGTGGAAGGATTTGAGCCATTTGTAAAACTGGGTGATGCATTAAAAATGGAGAAATTGAAGAAGATGGATTTCAAAGACATCAACCTGCTTTACAAGTTTGTTGATGGTCGTGTTCATATTGATCCATTCAAAACAAAAGTTCAGAATGTTGCAGCGGAGATTTCGGGAAGCACTGGTTTTGACCAAACCATCGATTATAAATGGGATATGGAAATTCCTACAAAAGACCTGGGAACACAGGCTAATTCGGTAATGCAGGGCTTAATTGGAAAGGCAAATGCGGCGACCGGGCAAAATGTTGCAGTTCCTGATAAAATCAAAGCTACAGCATTGATCGGCGGTACAGTTACCAAACCTGTAATTAAAACAGGTATGAAAGACGCCATGAAAGATGTGAAGAACGATATTAAGGAACAGGTAAAAGAAGTGATTGAACAGAAGAAAGAAGAGATCATTGCTGATGTAAAAGGTAAGGCGAAAGAAGAAGCGGATAAAATTCTGGCTGATGCGCAGAAACAAGCTGATAACATAAAAGCAGAGGCAGCTAAAGTTGCTGAGCAGATCAGGACCGAAGGTAATAAGCAAGCAGATGAGCTGCAGAACAAAGGCGGTAACCCGATCGAAAAACTGGCGAATAAAAAGCTGGCTGAGAAAATGCGTAAAGAATCAGAAGCAAAAGCTCAGAAAGTAACAGATGAGGCTAATGCAAAAGCTGATAAGATCATGGAAGAAGCTAAAGTAAAGGCAGACGAAAAATTGAAATAACATCAAAAATTGGGAACAATTTTTGATGTTTGCCGGCAAACAAAACAAAAATATGCAATTAAGTAAACTACTTATCGTATCAGCTGTGGTACTCGCAGCTTGTACAGGAACCAAAAAATCGGCGGATACACCTAAAAATGAAACCGCTGTAACCACCCCGGCTCTTGCTCCTGACCTGGCTGCTGCAGCTCAAAAACGTTACCCTGGTGTATCTGAGGCTGACATTGCTGAAGGACAAAAACTGTATACGGGTAAATGTGGTACATGTCATGGTTTACCCGCAGTTACCGACAGAACAGAAGAAAAATGGCCTAAAACCATGGATTGGATGGCGCCTAAAGCACATATGGACGATGTTCAAAAAGAAAAGGTTTTGAAATACGTACTTTGTGCACGTGATTTAGTCGTAAAAAAATAACATTTTAACGGATTTTAAGATTTAACAATCTAAATCCTTTTTCTATATTTGCTCCGTTGTGAAAATATTCCGGAATATAATTATACTTTATTTATGCTTCAATTTATTTGGAGGCAGTTTTGTATCGTATGTTTATAAAATCCAGAATTCTTTCACCGCGGCAAATATGTCTGAAGAAGAAGATACACACTCTTCGGAAGGCAAAGATTTTGGTGGCAAAGAAGGAAAGTTTCATACCAGTCCTTTAGCCTTTGTCGCAATTCTGGTTCACCACGATGAAGAACAGGGCAGAGTAAGCTCTGATGGTAAAACAGTGAATCACTCCTTCGAAATTAATTCACCTCCTCCCAATTGTTAATCAATGAATGTATCGTTATTCAAATTTGAGTAACGATGGTCTCATGTTTCATTAATTAACAAAATATATATGTTCAAAAATATAGGTTCAGACCTTAAGGCGGGTCTGGTGGTTTTTTTGGTAGCCTTACCTCTTTGCCTGGGAATTTCAGTGGCCCAGGGAGTTAACCCGCTTTCAGGTTTAATTGCGGGTATTGTTGGTGGAATTGTTGTGGCCGCAATAAGCGGATCCAACTTAAGTGTTAGCGGTCCGGCAGCAGGTTTAACAGCAACTGTATTGGCAGCTCTTTACCCGGAGCAATTCGGTTTAAGTATTCCGGCCCTTACATTTGAAGCATTCCTTGCTGCGATAATTATTGCAGGCACTTTCCAGGTATTTCTTGGTATTATTAAAGCAGGAATTATCGGGCATTATATACCGGTTTCGGTAATTAAAGGAATGCTTTCAGGTATCGGGATCATCTTAGTTGTAAAACAGATCCCACATCTTTTCGGATACGATAAAGATCCGGAGGGAGATTTCCAATTCATACAGATAGATGGAGAAAATTCATTTACAGAATTGGTTCACATGATCAATTATATCACACCCGGAGCAGCCATCATCGGATTGTTGTGTATGGGGAT
>DASWXS010000177.1:0-5450 GCA_036405375.1 Bacteroidia bacterium | reverse complement strand
GATGTTACTGCCCCACAACTTGTTTCAACAACAGTTATTGATTCAGTAACTATTCAACTGTGTTTTAATGAAGCCATCAGTTCATCGTTGATAGCTGTCCCTGCAAATTACTCGGTGAATAATGGAATTGGGAATCCTTCTGCAGCAGTTGCCAATAGCAGCTTTACCTGTGTTACACTTTCATTTGCAACTCCGTTTACCAGCACTGTGAACTATACCGTATCCTTCGGAAATCTTGCTGATTGTAGTGCGAATACTGTTTCGCCAACAAGTGCGAACTTCACTTATATTCAAATGCAGACTCCTGTGTTTAATGATGTGATCATTAACGAAATAATGGTAGATGTTAATCCTGCACCTACAGGTGTACCCGCAAAACAATACCTGGAACTTTATAATCAAAGTAATAAATATTTTAATGTAAACGGTTGGCAATTCGCGGATGCCGTTTCTACTTCTACCATTACAAACAATTATACATTTGCTCCCGGAACTTATTTGCTCATTGCGAAAGCAAGCGATACTGCTTTGTTCACAGGAATCATCAACAAAGTTGGAACTGCTACTTTCCCTACATATAATGCGAGTGGCGATCCTGTTTACCTGAAAGATAACAGTGGTAATGCCATAGATTCTATTCACTATCTTACTTCATGGTACAACGATGCTGTAAAAGATGATGGCGGATGGAGCCTGGAATTGATTAACCCGGATGCAAATTCCAGTTGTGCCGACCAGGGCAACTGGACAGCATCTGCAAATACAAATGGCGGAACGCCAGGAGCACAAAATTCAGTTTACAATACAAGTCCCGATGTTACTGCCCCGGTTTTTTCATCGGTAAATGTTCTTGATTCGGTTACCATCGAGTTGTGTTTTAATGAAGCAATCAGCTCATCACTTATTAATGCGGCTGCTAATTATGCTGTAAGCGGTGGAATCGGGAACGCTACAACTGCCGTTTCTAATCCTGGTTACACGTGTGTTACACTTGTATTTGCTACTCCGTTCATCAGTGCAGTTTCTTATACTGTTTCGTTTGCATCGTTGGCAGATTGCAGTGGAAATAGCGTAACTCCATCTTCGGCGCCATTTGTTTATTATCAGCTGCAAACCCCGGCATACAACGATGTTATCATTAATGAGATCCTGGTGGATGTTACGCCTGCACCAACTGGCATTCCTGCCAAACAATATTTGGAACTGTATAACAAGAGTTCAAAGTATTTTAATTTGAATGGCTGGCAGTTTGCAGATGCGGCTTCTACATCAACCATCACCACAAATTATACGCTCGCTCCAGGAGCATTTGTTGTTATTACAAAGCTCGCTGATACGGCTTTATTTGCTGCAATCAGCAATAAAATTGGAACTTCAACTTTCCCTTCCTATAATATCACAGGCGATCCGGTTTATTTGTACGACAATGCTTCCAATATCCTGGATTCTATTCGCTACACAATGGCATGGTATAATGATGCGATAAAAGACGATGGTGGCTGGAGTCTTGAATTGATCAACCCAAACCTTAATGCAAATTGTTTCGCGCAAAGCAACTGGACGGCTTCAGCTAATACAACTGGAGGTACACCGGGTGTTCAGAACTCCGTTTACAATACAAACCCGGATGTAATTGCCCCGCATTTTTCTTCTGTAGCTGTTATTGATTCAGTTACACTGGAAGTATGTTTTAATGAAGCAATCAGTTATGCTTTATTGAGTAGTCCGTCGAGTTATGCTGCCAGTGGTACTTTGGGAAATCCTTCGGCTGTGAGTGTAAACGCTTCTTTTACCTGTGCTACTTTAACGTTTGCCAACGCCTTTGTAAGCCAGACAACCTACAATTTGTTTTTTGCATCTCTTGCAGATTGCAGCGGGAATGTAGTTACGCCTTCTTCAACTCCATTCACTTATATTCAAACACAATTACCCGCTTTTAATGATGTGATTGTAACTGAGCTGATGATTGATGTGAATCCTCTTCCGGCAGGGGTTCCAGCAAAACAATACCTGGAAGTGTACAATAAGAGCTCGAAATATTTTAACCTGAACAACTGGCAGATAAGTGATAAAGTAAGCTCATCTGTTATAAATACAAATTACATACTGGCACCCAATGCTTATGTGGTGATTACGAAACTGGCAGACACCTCATTGTTTGTGGGAATCCCGAATAAGATAGGAACAAGTACTTATCCTTCCTACAATACAACGGGTGATGGTGTATACCTGCAGGATGCGCTGGGCAATTATATAGATTCCCTTAATTATGATGATAGCTGGTATCGTAATAGTGTAAAAGACGACGGAGGTTGGAGTCTTGAATTGATCAATCCTACATTAAATGCCTCATGCGAGACTGCTGCCAACTGGACTGCAAGCAATAATGTAAATGGTGGAACCCCGGGCGCTCAAAATTCTGTATACAATACTGCCCCTGATGTTACTGGCCCGCACGCTACTTTGGTTTCAGTTGCTGATTCATTGCACATCACGGTTTGTTTTAATGAAGCAATTCCTTCCGCTTTAGTTTCTACAGTTGCCAATTATTCAATTTCAAACAGTATCGGAACTCCTTTGTCTGCGATCGTATCAGGAACGAACAGCAAATGCGTAGATCTTGTGTTGGCAAATCCGTTGCAGAATCAAACCAATTATGTGCTTACGATGACCAACCTGGCTGATTGTTCAGGTAATACCGTTACTCCATTCACCATAAACTTTAGCCATTACCTGGCAAAAGCATATGACGTTGTGATAAATGAATTATTCGCTGACCCTGATCCGGAGGTTGGTTTGCCTACGAATGAATATATTGAGCTGTATAACAGAACTGCTTATGCGATTTCACTAAAGGATTGGAAAATAACGGTTGGAAACAATGATATTCTTATCCCCGATGCGGTAATTCAACCGGATAGTTTTGTAGTACTGATTGATGATGCCTCATTGAATAGTTTCGTAAACGGTGGTTATGGTGCTTATCCCTTGGTAACACTTAGCAGCATGTCTTCTTCCGAATTAAATGTGAGTGATGAGGATGTGATACTCACAGATAAAAACAATACTATTATTTCGTTTGTACATTATTACGACTCGTGGTATGGCGATGATACAAAAGAAAACGGAGGCTGGAGCCTTGAGCAAATTGATCCTTTGAATCCGTGTGCAGGTGCGTCTAACTGGAGGGCTTCAGTAAATCCATTGGGTGGTACTCCTGGGAATGTGAATTCAATAAATGCTTCTAATCCGGATAATGCAGCGCCTCAACTGTTGCGGGTAAACGTGATCAGTGCCGACACTATTGTAGCCGTATTTAACGAATCGATGCAATACAGCAGTTTACTGAACACTGCTGCCTACAGTATCAGTAACGGAATTGGAACACCGGTATTTGTTACTCCAACAGCACAGGAGTTTACACAATGTATAATTAAACTGGCAACGCCTCTCCAGGCAAATACCATTTACACGTTAACGGTAACAAACACCTTATACGATTGCGCAGGTAACGCGGTAACAAGTGAAAATACCGGGCGATTTGGTTTGCCCCAGCCTCCGCTTGCGGGAGATGTGGTAATCAACGAATTGTTATTCAACCCACGTACGGATGGAGTTGACTATGTGGAGTTATATAATAATTCGGATAAGATTATTGATCTGTACGATGTGTATATTGGTGAAGGAAGTGCTACCGGTACTATCATTTCAGATAGTTTGCAGATCACTCGCGATGGATACCAGTTGTTCCCGCAGGAATACATTGTGCTGTCGAAGAGTGGCTCGGTTGTAAAATCGCAGTACCTGACATTCAATCCAAAATGGTTCCTGGATGTAAATATTCCGGCAATGAATACCACTGATGACATTGTAGTAATTGCGGATATTAACGGAAACGAAATTGATAAAGTGATCTACAATGATAATATGCATTTCGCTTTATTGAACGATGCGAAAGGTGTGTCGTTGGAACGTATTGATTTTAATCGTCCTTCAACCGACAAAACAAACTGGAATTCAGCTTCTGCAAATGTTGGTTTTGGTACGCCGGCATACCGTAATTCGCAATACCTGCAATCTACTGCCACCGGAACATTCTCGGTTGATCCTGAAATATTCTCACCTGATAACGATGGTTATAATGATGTAGTGACTATAAACTACGAGGTTACAGAACCGGGCCTTGCGGGGAACATTACTATTTATGACAGCAAGGGCGTGCTTATAAAACGATTGGTGAAAAATGAAAACCTGGCAACCAAAGGTAGTTATAGCTGGAATGGGATTACGGAACAAAATGAAAAGGCGCCGATTGGTATCTACATTATTTACTTTGAAACATTCAGTATATCCGGAAAAGTGGAAAAGCATAAATTAACGTGTGTACTGGCAGGTAAACTGTAGTTGATCTATGAAAAAACTTGCGAACGAAGAATTGAACCGTAAATCGGTAGAAGAGCACAGGGAGTCGAAGAAAAACCCGATCATTATTGTATTGGATAATATCAGGAGCCTGAATAATGTTGGATCAGCTTTCAGAACAGCAGACGCTTTTTTGCTTGAAGCAATATACCTGTGTGGTGTAACGGGAACACCTCCAAATCCGGAAATTCATAAAACAGCATTGGGTGCAACAGACACCGTGGCGTGGAAAAAATTTGCTTCTACTATGGAATGTATTAACGCGTTAAAAGCAGAAGGATATGAGATTTGTTCCATTGAACAGGCGGAGCACTCAACGATGTTAAACGATCTTAGAATAGAAAAGGATAGAAAGTATGCTTTGGTCTTTGGTAACGAAGTATATGGAGTAGAGCAGGAAGTAATCAATAAAAGCGACAAGGTTATTGAAATTCCCCAGTTTGGCTCTAAGCATTCCCTCAATGTGTCAGTAAGCATAGGTATTGTTTGCTGGGAAATAGTTCGAAAGTAAAACCGGTTTTACCGTGCTTTTTTTCGTTCTAAATTCAAAAACCCATTTTACTCACAAAATATCTTTTCGCTATGGGCAAAAATGTTTCCTGCAGTGGAACCGAAAGACTACAATTAAGAGCATAAACTGCCGGATTTGGAAGCTCTTTGTTTTTTTCGATCAGATCCCTTTTCATCTTTTCATAAGTAGAGGAAATGCTATATGAATAGTCGGAAACATAATTTGTACTGATGCTCCGGTAACGTTCTTCATTGCTTTGGTAAATGGAAACAGCATATTGATATACGTGAACATCTTTCTCTTTCTCACAATGTAAAAACAGGTAGCCTTCATCCGTTTTTAATGGGGAGATCCCGATTGCACTTATTTTCAAATGTTCTTCCACAAGGTCGTATATCGTTTTACCTTCCTGGATATTTTCTGCAAACAAAGGAAGCGTATAATTAATGATCTCGTTCAGGCAATTGATCAGCTCATCATCCTGTGCAATATCTGTATAGGTTAATTTCCAGGATTT
>DASWXS010000176.1:0-3285 GCA_036405375.1 Bacteroidia bacterium | reverse complement strand
CTTCACTGTAATTTTTACAGTAGTTGTACCATTGTGTTCACTGAAATTCAAATCCCAGTTTGAACTTGGGAACTCGGTGTTTAGATTTTCGTCTTTATCAGCAAAAGCGTCCAAAAATTTGAAATTGGTTTTTGGACTTATAGAAGTAAAGTCCTGGATACTCCAGTGTTCTTGCCCTTCAGGGCTTACCATTGCATAAAACCTTCGGCCACCCACTTTGAAATCCATAGATTTGGTTTTTGAAGTCCAGGGTTTAGGAGCCCACCATTGGTCAAGAATTTCTGCTTTGGTAAATGCATCCCAAACGAGTGCTAGTTCAGCAGCAAACTCCCTGTTTACAAATACTGAATGGGTTGATTTGTCAACCGTAAAATCAAATAATAAATTGTTTTTCATTTCTTTTTGTTTTTTAGAGTCTGCTTGTTGGCAGACATGGTTAATAATACATCATCGAGTTGATTGAATCGTGTTTCCCATAGTTTCCGGAACTGGGCGATCCATTTGTCAAATTCTTTCATTTTGTTCAGTTGTAGTGTGTAATAAATTTCCCTGCCACTTTGCTCCTGTTTTACCAATTCACATTCAGTAAGCACTTTCAGGTGTTTGGAAACTGCTTGTCGCGAAGTATCAAAATGTTCGGCAATAGCATTGGGAGTCATAGCCTGTAAAGCAACCAGTGTAATGATCGCTCTCCTGGTTGGGTCGGCAATGGCCTGGAAAATATCCCTGTTGGTTTCTCTCATAATTAAAATAAGCAACTATTTAGTTGCAAATATAAGTGCAACTTTTCGGTTGCGCAAATTTATTTTGTGAAAATTTGATAATCACAAAACCAAAATACCTAAAAATGAGTTTATCAATTAGCAGTACTCCAGTGAAATCCTGTTTTCCATCCTGTCCAAACCAGCCTGCGACGGGATTTTTTCTGTTCCTTTTTTTGGGGCGCGATGTGGGTTTTCGAAATTTCAAAAACGCTGTTTAAAGTTAACAGGTAATTTATTTTACCAGTATCAGAAGTCATGTGAATGGTACGCCGTGCAATTTTTTGTTCTCCACCCATAGCATAAATCTCAATATTTCCGGTTTTAATGTGTTTTTTTAGCCCGACCTTTAGTTTTTGAATTCGTTTGGTTGTGAGTGCTTCCGACTCAAGACTGTCGCGCCAAATAACAAGATCATTTAAATTCTTATCAAACTGAAGTGCTATAAATTTAAAACAGGAATCTACGGTATATGGCATTGGAGCATAGTCGGTGGAATTATGCTTGAAATAAATACCTGGAAAGGTCATTTTAAGTTCGCTGCTCATAAGCCTGTCAATCTCCGATTCCTGTGCCCGAATGGTTGTTGCAACAAAAAGAAACGCTATAATAAAGATTGTAAAAGTTCGCATACGTTCTTATTTCTTTTTTCTGTATAATACTAATCCCAGTAAAACAACAGCTAAGGTGCCAACTCCAATAAAGATCCACATGCCGTAACTCTTTTCTTCGCTCATAATCTCTCCTAATGTTTTTCGTTCAGTAATGTTAATGCTGTCTGCAGCTTCAATTTTTTCTATCGTATTATGATCATCCTTTAGAAGAGTAAAATCACCTGTTGTTTTGCTTGCTTCAATGGAATCTTTGATCTGCTGGGGAGTTTTGCTAAAGTCTGCCATAGAAAGTATTGCAGCAATATCAAGATTAAGTTTAGTCCAGTCAGGAACAAAATTGTCTTTGTTATTGTTTACTAAAATATCCTGGTACCTTAACTTATGGATCTTGGTTGCCATACCTTTCTCTATCTTCCCATCTGCCTCTACAAAATTACCGGGTTTTATATTTTCATACTTTTTGAGCAGCACATCTATCTTTTTTATTTTTTCATCTATAGAAGGATCTTTACTGCCATAATATTTTTTTGCGATGTTATAATAAACGTCGGCATAATGTACGGTCCCGATATTAGCTGTTATATCACCAAGATCAACAAATAAATCGGCTACGATATTATCCGGCCCGGGAGTAAACGGAACGCGTTCCTGGAGTTGTATGCTTAAATGACTCCATACAGTACTGTCCTTTTTCTGAGTTTCCGTTAATTCTAAAACATTATGGGTTTTTAGCCAGGCCGGATCTTTTGCTATCGCAAGTTTTGTTTCCAGGATCTTTGCATGTATCCATTCGCTGCCTTCATGATCGTGTGGATTTAGTTTCATGTCGATGCGGATGTATTTGAGTGCGCTGTCGGGTTGACTATTCAATTCATAGGCAGTTCCCAGGTTGGCGGCAATCTTATATTCGCCCGGATAATGTTTATAAAGTACTTTTAGTAATTCCAGCGCTTCTTTGTTTTTTCCAAGTTTCATCAGAACCAGCGCATAATCAGATACCAGCATATAGTTCCTGGTCTTCTTTAATTCGCTTTCTATCTTTTGTAATCGTTTAACATGTTTGTGCGGATCAAAATTCTTTGAAAAAGGAAATTGCCATGTATTACCAAGCATAATGAGCTCTCCATCTTTATTCAGTGCGAAATAATAGTTTCCGCAAGCGTAGGATATGAAGGAGCAAAGGAGTAAAAATAATGTCAGGTTCTTTTTCATGTCGTATTGATTTAATGAGGTTCTTTAATCGCTCTGATCATTTCTCTCTTACCCGGAGGTCCTGGCAATGTTTCTACTTTAAATCCACTTGCTTTCAAGGTACGTTTCACTTCTCCCTTGGCACAATAAGTTACCAATACGCCTTGACTATTAAGCAGCGAATAACATTTATCGAACGCTGCTTTTGTCCAAAGATCCGGTTGTTTTTCAGGGGCAAAGGCATCGAAATACACCAGGTCAAAGTTTGCGTCACTATTAAAATCCATTAACCCGTATTGAATGAGATTAAAGTTAAATGATGAATCATTTACCTTCCCGGAATGTAATCCGTAAAAGATTTTTTCCTGTTTTTCGTTGAGCTGCAATAGTTCTGTATAACCTAACTGATTTATCAATTCTCCGGGAATGGGAAATGGTTCCAGGCTATAGTATTTTATTGGGAGAGGCTGTTTCTCAAATTCAAGGTAAGTAAGTAATGCATTTAATCCTGTTCCAAAACCAACTTCAAGAATATTTAAAGGAGAATTTTGTTTTTCCTTTGCGCAATAGTGTAATCCCTGCTTTATAAAAACATACTGACTTTCCTGCAAAGCACCGTGCCGTGAATGATAGGTTTCATTCAGGTCAGGATTGAAGAGCGTAAATGAATTATCTTTTGTTCTTAGTAATTGGAGCATGTTCATTTTTCTTTTTCCCAC
>DASWXS010000175.1:0-5367 GCA_036405375.1 Bacteroidia bacterium | reverse complement strand
ACGCTTACTTCCAAGTACAAATCGGAGTTCCTTGCAAACATGTCGCATGAGTTAAGAACTCCATTGAATTCCTTATTGATTCTTGCACAGCAATTATATGAAAATGCAGAAGGCAACCTGAATGATAAACAGGTGCGTTATGCGAAAACCATCCACTCTTGTGGTGATGACTTGATCCAACTGATCAACGACATTCTCGATCTTTCTAAAATTGAGTCTGGTTTCATTTCTGCAAACTTCTCCAGTGTTCGTTTTGCTGAAATTGCAGCGTTTGTGGAAACAACGTTTAAACCAATTTCGGAAGCGAAACAACTCAAGTTCTCAATTGAGACGGATACAGCATTGCCGGATATGATGGAAACCGACTTACAACGTTTGAACCAGATCTTAAAAAATCTCCTTTCCAACTCTTTTAAATTTACTGAGAAAGGTGAAGTTAAACTTCGTATCAATGAAGGGAAAGGCTGGAAACAAGGTATGATGTCCAGTCTTGATAATGCTAAAAAAGTTGTTTCCTTCTCTATCATTGATACAGGTATTGGGATTCCACTGGAAAAACAAAACATTATCTTTGAAGCATTCCAGCAGGCGGAAGGTTCAACCAGTCGTAAATATGGTGGAACAGGTTTAGGTCTCTCTATCAGCCGTGGTTTAGCGGAGCTCCTCGGGGGAACAATTGAATTGGAAAGTACCCCGGGAAGAGGAAGTACATTTACACTTTATTTACCAGTTGAAAATATACAGGGAGTTGTGAGTATTGAAACTGCAGGAAATCCGGGATACAAACAATTAGTGGTAGCCGACCAAAATCAAAACCTGGATAAACTACTGAATTCTTTAAGCATCTCGAATGAAGATGCTAAAAAGATGAACGTTGTAAATGAAATGATCAATGAAACAGGCGACGACAGAAACAACATCATTGCAAGTGATAAAGTGATCCTGATCGTGGAAGATGATCTGCGTTTTGGAAAAATACTGATCGAAAGGGCACACGATCATGGAATGAAAGCGGTTGTTGCAATCAGTTACATTGAAGTGTTTGATTTTGTAAACCGCTTTATGCCGGTTGCAATAACACTGGATGTAAAACTTCCGGATACAAGCGGATGGAAAGTACTTGACTTGTTAAGAAATGATCTTAATTACAGGCATATCCCGATTCACCTGATCTCCGGTGAAGAGAACAAAAGTCTTGCATTAAAACGTGGTGCCAGGAGTTTCCTGTTAAAGCCTCTCGAAAACGATGCTTTAGCTGATCTTTTCAAAGATATTGTTACCTTCAGCCAGAAAACAAAACGAAGTGTACTGGTGGTAGAA
Organism: Bacteroidia bacterium; assembly: GCA_036405375.1. GTDB lineage: Bacteria > Bacteroidota > Bacteroidia > B-17B0 > Aurantibacillaceae > JADJDM01. Next base: position 4,047 of record DASWXS010000175.1, on the reverse strand, counting down.
GACAATGAGATAGATTCATCGCAGATCGCAAAAGTATTGCATGGCGATAATATAGATGTAACTATTGCAGCAACCGGTAAAAAAGCGCTCAAGCTCATCGGTAGTAAAGATTATGATTGCATCATTCTCGACTACACACTTCCGGATATTACCGGAACCGAGCTGGTAAGTAAAGTTGCCGAAACCAAGCAGAAAATAACGCCGGTAATTATATATTCGGCAAAAGACTTTACACAGCCTGAATTGCTCCAGATTAATAACAATACCAATACAATTGTTGCAAAAGGTGTTAATTCGATAGAACACTTGCTCGAGGAAACAGTAATGCACCTTCATATCAATCACAAGGAGCTCGCTCATGAAAAACGAAAAGTGATCGAGAATATCCGGATGAAAGAAGATATCCTGACCGGGAAAAACATACTTGTAGTTGATGACGATGTAAGGAATCTATTTGCATTGACAACTGTATTCGAGCGGTTAAACATAAACGCAATTACGGCAGAGAGCGGTAAAGAAGCTATCAGTATCCTGAATGAGAACCCTAAGATAGACATGGTATTAATGGATATTATGATGCCTGAAATGGATGGCTATGAAACTACTCAGAAGATACGACGTGAGCATAAAAACAGTACATTGCCAATAATTGCCGTTACTGCAAAAGCGATGAAAGGAGACAGACAAAAATGTATCGAAGCAGGAGCTTCTGATTACATTACCAAACCTCTGAAAATAGATCAACTCTTGTCGCTGATGCGTATATGGTTTTATAAATAGACCATGATTAGCATTGACGCCAATAAAAGTTATTAAATAAAATTATGCCTCCGAAGATATTATTAGTAGATGACAGGGAAGACAATTTAATGTCGATTGAAGCGATTCTCGAACCGGATGGGTATAGATTTGAAAAAGCTAATTCGGGGCGACAGGCATTAAAGATTCTTTTGAATGAGTTTGATTTTGCGCTGATCTTAATGGATGTGCAGATGCCTAATCTAAACGGGTTTGAGACAGCAGAATTGATATATGAAAGGGAAAAATTAAAGCATATTCCCATCATATTTATTACTGCCAATAACCTGGGGGATGAAAGTATTTTTAAAGGATACCGAAGTGGTGCCGTTGATTATATTAATAAGCCAATAAACCCGGCGCTGCTCCGGGCAAAAGTAAGTGTGTTCGTTGATCTTTATAAAAAGAATCACAAATTGCTTATGCAGGAGCAGGTACTAAAAAACATCAACAAAAGCCTGGAATCAGAGATCAAGGAACGTATTGCATCGGAAGAAAAAGTAAAAGAGCTGAATCATCAGCTACTCCAGAATATCGAAAGACTTGAATCAGCGAACAAGGAATTGGATCGTTTTGCGTTCATGGCTTCACACGATCTACAGGAACCTTTGCGAAAAATAATTACGTTCAGCGACAGGTTACATTCCAAATACAATGGGAAACTGGACGAAGAAGCTGACATGTATATCAACCGCATTCAAAACTCAGCAGAACGAATGCGACTTCTTATTAAGGATATTCTTGAGTTATCAAAAATTGCCGCTGATAAAAATTCCTTTGTGGAAACAAGCCTGAATGCAGTTGTTAATGATGTTCTTGTTGAAATGGAGTGCACTATTAAAGAAAAAGGCGCCCGGATACTGGTGGAAAAACTTCCTTCGTTAGAGATAAATCCCGGTTTGATACGTTCTTTGTTTCACAATTTAATTGGTAATTCGCTCAAATATTCGAAAAAGAATGTAAAACCGATCATTCGTATCAGTTCAGATATCAGCTTCGAACGAAACAAAAATGAAGGGAACATAAAAGAAAAATACTGCCGCATTCACATCACCGACAACGGCATTGGCTTCGATCAGAAAGATTCTGAACAGATCTTCAGCATTTTCAAAAGACTGCACATTAATAGTGAATTTGAAGGAACAGGTATTGGACTGGCTATTTGCAAAAAAATCACGGAACAGCACAACGGTTTTATTTCCGCCCGTAGTAAAGTGGACGAAGGTTCTACATTTATCATTTCGCTTCCGGCTCCAACCAATCAAACGGTGGAGAATTAATAAAAAAGGGATTTACAACGTAAATCCCTTTTTTATTAAATACATATTTTTTTCTTATCGCTGAGAAACTGTACCTACAGAATACAAATAGATCTCCACCCGGCGATTTTTTCTACTTTTTATTTTCGACTCGATGGGGTTCTCACTTCCAAATCCTTCAGTAATGAGGTTGCTTTCTTTTACACCTTTACTTACCAGGTATTTCTTTACTGCATTTGCCCTGCTCACTGATAATGGATCGTTGATAGCGTCTGTACCTGTTTTATCAGTATAGCCCGCAACAAAAAATGTCATTTCCGGATGTTTTATCATCCATCCTGCAACGTCATCCAGCTCGTTATAAAATTTAGGTTCAATATCTGAACTTGCCAACGAGAAACGCAAATCCATTAATTCAACAAATTCTACGCCCAATACAATCGCATCCATATCAGGTTTCGAAACGTAAGGATCTACGGATACATCAGCTATATAATAATAGGCTTTTCTTGAATCATTCTGCATCGGCCTGGAAATATTCTCCATTGTAAAATTCTCTTCATCCTTAAAGCAACCAACAGTTATATACTTCTCCCCTCCTTCTGCTATATAAGCACCATATAATTCAATCCAGTTTGCTGTGTCGGTAATTACACGATGGGAAATGAATTGCGGTGTCATGGTAAGGAATGTATTTGATTTTTGCTCCACCTTATCCTTAGTGATCAAGGCACCCAGGCACGAAACTGCCCTGCTGCTTTTATCAGCCAGGCTTGCCCTGAAAGACACCTGGTATACTTTACCCGCTTCCAGGGGTTGTGAAAACTCTCCCTGCAAATATTCCGTATATTTTTTATATCCGTCTTTCAAACGCAAACAGGAAACGATCTCACTGTCAACCGCGTTATTAGCGCCATCATCATAATATGCGATAATTCCGGCGTAATTTTGATTGACTGCCGCAAGTGGCTGATATCCCATGTAATTTTCCGGGATCGCATTAACATGATGACATTCCGGCGACTTAGAACGATCAAAGAGATCGACTGTTCCGCCATTTGCATTTGTCCAGGTTTCCGTTCTGTTTATCTGGCCATAACCGCTCCCAATATGTTTTCCTTCCATTCCCGGATTTGCCACAAGATTACTTTGCGAAATCCCTACACTTACAAAGCCTGTTATTAAACCTAAACAGCTAAGTATTTTCTTCATTCTATCTATATTTTCCATGATTTCTGATTTTCATTTTTTGATATTATTCTTTACTAATTTCATTAATGCATTGAAACTTTGGTGTACAAAACTTTAGAATTGGAAATCTTAAGCTCCACTTTCCTGTTCTCCTGGTGTTTTTCTTCACTACACTCCACATCATCCACACATCCGTTTTCAATCATACTTTCTCCATATGCTATTGTGCCTGTTATCCTGTAACGCGATATACCGCTTTTCAAGAGGTAATTTTTCACAGAGCCAACTCTTCTTGAGGAAAGTTCTTTATTATACTCGTCTGTTCCTCTTGCATCCGCATACCCGTTTATTACTAAAGTAAGATCAAGATTCTCTTTCAGAATGGATACATTCTGATCCAGCGTCCTTTTCGCATCATCGCGCAAAAACGACTCGTCGTAATCAAAATAAAGTGGCGACATATTCCAGCCAATTGAATAAGATTCTGTATTTGTAAACTCTGCTTTTGCCGGAGCATCATTAGAAACAATACCCTGTTCATCCACACTCAGATCTCTTTCATTGCAAACAATTATCAGCGAAGGACAAGTGTCACAATAAATCACAGCTGAAGTCGAAACTTTATAATTACCGGCATTGGAAAACGTGTATTGTGTTGTCTCCGTTTCACCGGGGATCGTTAAACCATTAATTTTCCAGTTATATGATCTCACTTTACCATTATATTTTTCCGGTAAATAAGCTGAAAATGTATAAGCCATATTATTACCCGGGATAGCCGAGATCGCAAACAAGGAAT
>DASWXS010000174.1:0-5051 GCA_036405375.1 Bacteroidia bacterium | reverse complement strand
TCCTGATCGAGCAGGAAATACTTGCCGGTAATGTTCCTTCGTTTTATAGAAATCTGAAACCTGTCACTTCTACCGGAACTGTTAGCGGCTCGCCTCAATCTGTTACATACTACGTAACTCCCGACTATGTGGCTGTTGGTCACGATACCAATTACTTCCTCTGTCCCATGTCGCCTATTATAGCAACGCATATTGGTGATGCAACAGGTTGCACACTTCCAACACGCAAAATGGTAAATGATATTTATGCTGCTGCAACCGTAAAGCTTACGCCCCAGCCCATACCGGCAAGCGGGCAAATGACCACTGTACCTGTTTTTGATGATCATAATGATTCGGTTCGCATTCAACGTAATAATGCAACCTGGGGAAGCCATCCGCTGGGCGAGCTGGTTGGCGGGGATAAAAAAGATGTGATCATTGCCAATTCTATTTACACCACAGCAGGAAGAGTTGTGATTTATGGCTGGCATACCTCCGTTGGAAATCCTATTCAGCCTTCCAGTAATGTGCATTCGGATACCTATATGGATTACAGTCACGGAATACGCTTTGTGCAAAATGCTGTAACCTATAATGGGAATCCAACAAGCGTTAAAGCTATTCTTCAATCTTCAACACTTTATTCATTATTAAGTGATGAAGGAGTGATCAGCACCCCACAGTATCCGTATTCAACTTTGGTTAGCTCTTTAGCAGTACCAGTTTCATTTGCAGTAAAAAACAATGGAAACAATACACTTTCCATACTGGTTGCAAATGATAATAATGCTTCACACTATAAAGTTTATACAAGTACCGACGGAACTACTTTCGGAGCTCCACAAACCGTTATCAAAACGGCTTTAACCTTGAGTGGTTTAACTGCAGGCCAGGCTTACTTTGTAAAGATCGCTGCATACAATCAAACCAATGATGTTACATCTGCTACTTCCGAATTACTGGCTGCGGCTCCTTGCTCATGGCAGGACAGTGTATTAGTGGTTAATGGTTTTGACAGGGCATCTGCAGGTAACACTTACAATTTTGTAATCCAGCACGGAAATGCAATTAAAAACAAAAACTATAACTTTTCATCAGCCACCAACGAAGCTGTTTCCAGTGGATTGATCAATATTAACACTTATAAGGCTATAGACTGGATCAGTGGCGAGGAAAGCACAGTTAATGAAACATTTAATTATACCGAACAAAATAAAGTATCTGCTTACCTGCAACAGGGCGGAAAATTTTTGGTTTCAGGTTCTGAGATCGGCTGGGACCTTTTACATTCCGGAACTCCAATTGATACCGTATTCTACAGGAGTTACCTTAAGGCAAATTATGTACTTGACGCACCCAACAATACTTCCAATACATGGTATAGTTGTAATGAGATCAATGGAGGCATTTTTACCAGCGGAGCCGCAATCAATTTCGACAATGGAACACACGGAACTTATAATGTGGATTACCCGGATGTGATAGCTCCATTAAATGGAAGTGTTTCTGAAATGAGTTACACCAGCAACGCAAACGATGTGGCTGCTGTTTCTTTTGCAGGAATGTTCCCTTCAGGAACTACAGCAGGAAAGCTGGTTTATCTTGCTTTTCCTTTTGAAACGGTTTATCCGTCCACAACAAGAGATGTGATGATGGGAAATATACTGGATTTCTTTTTTACTGAGCCTGCAGTTGGTCTTAACCATGGAGTTGCTGCTCCTGGTCTTATCTTATTTCCAAATCCTGCAAAGGAAACTTTTGAAATAAAAGGCAATTTTGATAAGGGAAGTATTATGGATATGCAGGGAAAGACAATTCAGCGGTTTACTGAACATATAGTTACTATTACCGACCTGGCAACCGGAATGTATTTTATAAAACTGCAATCAGGACAAAAAACTCAAATCATAAAACTGGTTAAAGAATAGTTTGGTCGAATAACGGCCCATTATTTGTACTAAATTTGGGAACTTTACGTTATTAAGATCAGTACCGGATTTATGATGAACACGATAAAATACTTAGCCTGCTTTTTATTACTCTGTTTTTCGTATTCAATAAAGGCGCAGTCTGAGCTTGGGGAAAAAGACCTGGCATTTTTCAAAAAACAGGAGAATGAACTCCAGGCATTACAACAAAAACTATTTATAACCAAGCACGATTCTATAAAAGCTCAGCTCAATAAACAATTTGTTGAATTGTGGGATAAAACGCTATCAGCCGAACTTTCCTTCTTCTACCCTTTCGATTCATTAAAACAAGTTGGTCGTTTGCTTTCTCCTGATAATAATTTCCGGATTATCAACTGGAATACTTATAACAATGATGGTTCCTATGAGTATTTTGGTTTTATTCAAACATACAATAAGGATAAGAAAAAGTATGAGCTATTTAAGCTGGTTGATAAATCGGCAAGTGTGAAGAATCCCGAAACATACATTGGCGAGCCGGATAAATGGTATGGAATGCTGTATTACAAGATCATTAAATCGGGAGATACTTACACCCTGTTGGGATGGGACGGAAATGATAAAATCACACAAAAGAAATTCATTGACGTATTATATTTTAAAGATAACGGCGATCCATATTTTGGAAAAGATATCTTCAGTAAGATCCCAAAGAAAAATCCAAGAAGGGTTGTGTTTGAATATTCGAGCGAAATAGCCATGTCGTTGCATTATAACGAAGAAAAGGGAATGATCATATTTGATCATCTTGCTCCGCGTGATCCATTGATGGAAGGAATGTACCAGTATTACGGACCTGATTTCAGTTACGACGCATTTGACTTAAGCAAAGGAAAATGGAAATATACCCCTGACATTGATATTAAGAATGTAAAGAATAAAAACGACGGGGCAGTACATAAAGAGAACAAAAAAGAAAAACCGATTTATACACCACATTAAAGTATAGTGTCAGTTCGAGTGCAGTTGAGAAAGACGTTTAGATCAGTTGTCAATTAGTTCCCGACTGCGCCTGTCTGCCGATAGGTAGAGCAGACATGGACCAAACTGACAAGGAAGTCTTTGATTTCAAAATCACTATTTATCAATTACCACTCTTTCTGTAATTTTCTTTCCGTTAACAATGATCGTGCAAATATAAATTCCATTTGCCACACCTTTTAGGTCTACCGGTATAACATATTTGCCTGTATGTTGCATTTGATTGTTTACAATATTCTTTACCAGTTTACCATTTATATCGTAGAGATCAACCTGGACAAGCCCTTTTTGCGTTACATCGTATTTGATATTGAACTCGCCTGAACTAGGATTCGGATAAACAGTTCCGGTGGTTTCTTTTATGTCTGCGACATCAATTCTCTTTTCATCAGCTTGTTCACCTGTAATGGTCGTATTATCTGGTTCAATTACAACAGGTGTAAATTCTGTATAAGCAATTGCCCCGCCCAGCATCATTATTTCCGGTTCAGGAGCAACGGTTGGTTCCACCGGAACAACAGGTTCCGTTTCAATTACTGGTTCTTTATAATAACCCAAACCTCCATTTACCATAGGTTCAATACGCTCGATTTTCATTTCTCCATCGAGCATCGGTTCTTCAATTGTATCAATTCTAACAGAATCAACTTTAGCTGTATCTTCATTTGGTAGCGGAACAGCACCCATCAGCATTTCCCTGTTCTCGATTTCAATTTCACCCACTTTTGTTCCATTATCAGCAGTACAACTAAATAACAACGTTCCAAATGCAAAAAATAATGCGAGTGCAAAAACTTTTGTTGAGCTGATGTTTTGTGGAATAAGATGCAAAGGAATGGTAAGTTTCATCGGGCGGTTTACCTGCGATTTTTTGAAGTGCCCGCAAATGTTTTGTTCCTTACTGCTAATAATGATCGAATGAATTTCATTATCGGTTTTATTAGAAAAATCGATAACAGTTTTGTTACACGATTGGCAATGTCTTCCGGTTGGTTCCGGGGTCATTTTGTTCCAGTCTTCATGACAAGGTTCGGGGATGCGTACAATGTAACTCATAGTGTTTGATTTTACATTTAGACACCGGGATTTAATTATTTCCATAAAAAAGGTAAATAATTTTCCGGGATCTACTTAAAACCAAATATAGAGTCTGATTTTACCGGCTTAAACAGCAATTTTTTAAGTGACGCTGTTGGTTTGGCAAGTGGTTAAAGCAAATTAAATGTAGCCAGCCAGTTTTCAGCGTCTTCAACCGTATCAAAAAGGCGTGTTTCCACCGGGGGTTTATCGAATTTGATATAGAAATTTCCCAGGATACGCTGTGCAATATTATTTACAACCACAGCTTCAGCCAAAGAAAACCGGAGTGCTTCCGGGGTTGCCACATACATACGTGTTTCACTATCCACCGAAGCATGAAGGCCCGGTATTTTCAAAATTAAATGGGGCTTACCTTCGGTGATCTGCTCAAGGGCTTCCACATATTCCCTTGCTTCCTTAATTGTAAAATATGCATCAGGTCCGGTATTCATCTGCACAATTCCATCGCTTCGCAATTGCAAACTGAATATTGGATGATCAATTTGCCTGATTATATACTCCGATCCTTTGCTTTCAGTCACCATATCTTTCTCATAATTGTAGATTTAAATGTAGCGATAATTTGCATCAAATCAATTATAAATAACGAAAAAGTGTCGATGGGTAATTCCAAAACCCATTTAGATAATTTTTATGAAATGAGATTAAAACGCGGATCAGGAAAAAAACAAGATGGTTTGAGTTATGATCTATTCCTGTTTCACGAGTTCTTCTCCATCAACCGTCATTTTTATAACACCGGCTTCCATATGTGGAGTTTCTGAAACTACAAATACGGTTTCGATACCGAGTGCACCTACAATAAAGTTGTTACCGTCAAATTTCTTTATGGGGCCGTTTACGCTTTTTGAAGAAACATCACTGAGCTGTTTTTTGTATTCAACCTTTGCGCTTTTGCTTATGGTGAGAATCGTATTTTCCGATGTCCAGGTTCCAACATAATCCTGCTTATCCGAAGGCAGTTCTTTTATTCCACATGAAGTAAGAAGCAAAGTACAAGTGATCAGCAAACAAATA
>DASWXS010000173.1:0-2458 GCA_036405375.1 Bacteroidia bacterium | reverse complement strand
AAACTAAATAGGTATACAAGACATTCCTTAAGTTACTTTCGTTTGCTGTTCAATAAATTAAATTAATTAAAATGAAAAAACTACTCTTCCTTGCAATTAACGTCTCATTTTCAACTTTGGCTTTTAGCCAACAAAAATTCGAATTAAAACCAAGTTCAACGATACCTCCTTTTACTTACAATCAAATTGGTTTAGCTTCAGGCTTCTCCAATGGTAATTCCGGAACAAGTGATCTATTCGCAAAAACCGGCAAGAAGGACTTTTCTGTACCAAATAATTATATGGGCTCACAGGAATCTGCCGACGGTGACGCGTATTTTGGAATCATCACTTATAAAAATGATCGCCAGATCGACTGGCAAAATATTGGTAACGGCGGTTTAACACAGGGTAAAGAATCTGAACTGAAATATGCCGAATACATTCAGGCATCTTTAGGTCAGGGCTTAGTAGCCGGTAAAGAATATAATGTAACAGTTAAAGTGAGCCTGGCCGACAATTCAGCTTATGCAACAAAAGGCATGGGGGTTTATTTTAGCGGGGAAGAAACAAAGAATGGAACTGCAAACCGTTTGAAGGTTACTCCCCAGATTTCTTTCAGCGAAGTTATTAAAGACAAATCAGGATGGACAGAGTTAAAGGGGAAATTCAAAGCAACAGGCAGCGAAAAATTTGCAGTAATAGGCGCGTTTGATGAAGGATTTTCTGCTGAGGCAGTGGGTGATGGAAAAGGATTGGGAGCAGGTCGTGCATATTATTATGTTTCTGCAATTACAGTTACAGAAGCTCCAAAGCCTGACAGAGATAAAGACGGAATTCCTGACGAATCAGATAAATGCCCGGACGTTGCAGGAATAGAAAAATTCATCGGTTGCCCTGATAGCGATAATGATGGTATTGTAGATAGTGAAGATACTTGTCCGACTGTTGCAGGAACAAAAGCTATGAATGGTTGCCCTGATAGCGATGGTGACGGAATTGCAGACAATCAGGATAAATGTCCTAATGTTGCTGGTTTACCTGCAAATGCAGGATGTCCTGAAGTTAAGATCAGTACTAAGGCAAAAGAAGTATTCCAAAAAGCAATGGCCGGAATCCAATTCGAAACCGGAAAGGATGTTATTAAGAAAACATCTTATCCTGTACTTGACAATGTTGTTAGTGTGTTAAAAGAAAATCCGGATTGGAATGTGGAAATTCAGGGACATACTGACAACGCAGGTAAATACGAAGCTAATAAATCTTTATCTCAAAAAAGAGCGGCAGCAGTTGAGAAATACCTTACAGATAAAGGTGTGAACGGCGACAAACTAACCCCCGTTGGTTATGGTCCTGATAAACCTATCGCCGACAATAAAACGACAGCAGGTAAAGCAAAGAACCGTCGTGTTGAATTTAATGTAACATACGAACAATAGTCGACTAAAACCAAATGTTGAATGGAAGTAGTACCAGGAATTAAGATAGCTTTTATAACGATTAAGTTATTATAATATCGAACGTACTACTTCATTTAACACAACAGAACTCAAATTATTTAAAACAAATTAAACTTTTTCACATGGGATTTATTAAAGAATTCAAAGAATTTATAATGCGGGGTAATGTAGTCGACCTTGCTGTCGGTGTAATTATCGGTGCGGCATTCGGCAAAATTGTAAACTCTCTTGTTGAGGACATTATCACACCTTTATTACTTCAACCTGCACTGAAAGCAGCGGGAGCTGAAAATATTGAAAAATGGGCGCCCGGTGGAATGCTACTGGGAAAGTTCATAGCTGCTGTTATTTCATTCCTGGTGATCTCCTTTGTTCTTTTTATGATCATTAAAGGAATGAATGCAGCTGCTAAAAAGAAAGAAGAAGTTCCTGCTGCTCCGCCTGAACCAAGTTCAACCGACAAGCTATTAATGGAAATCAGAGACAAACTTTCCAAGTAACCTATTCAAACCAAGAGGCTGTTCAATTGTTCCATAAAATACCAAGGCTTCCGTTGAGAACTCGTGAAGCAGGTACTTTTTGATTTTACACTTCCGTACCTAATTGAAGTGATGTTGAGGTAGTATACTATTGAACAGCCTCTTGGTTTTACAAACTTCCATAAAATGCAGATTAAAACAATCGTTATTGCATCGTTAGTCCTTCTTGGGTTTAATACTGTCAAATCACAGAATGCTATAAAAGAGGACGCTGCCAAACTATTTGCTGAAAACAACAATCTGAAAAATATAACCGTAGATAGTGCCAAAGCCTGGAAAACGGGTGGGGTTGTTACATTGGCCGCTTCACAGGTATCTCTTACCAACTGGGCTGCGGGGGGACAAAGCTCTGTTTCTGCAAACGGCTTATTAAGTTTATTTGCCAACTATAAAAAAGGTGAAAACACCTGGTCGAATAACCTTGATCTTGCTTATGGGGTAATCAGGCAGGGCGAAAACAAAAACTGGTGGAAGAACGAT
>DASWXS010000172.1:0-3105 GCA_036405375.1 Bacteroidia bacterium | reverse complement strand
GTTTGCTGATCAAGGAATCCAGCGTGTCCCTGGTTTTCATCACCAAGACCTAATTCACCGCCATTAAAACGGCCCTGTGGAGCGAAACGGCCACCGCTTGGATAGTAGTAAGTATGTCTGGATGTTGGCTCTGTAGTATTTTGTTGATACAAAGATGCAGTATACGTTGGTGCAGATGGAATTGCCACCTGGTAACGTAATAAAATCATTTTTTTTGGTCCTGCATAATTGTCATCAGCTAATGCTGTGATAGCAGGGTTTGTTGCTGCGCAAGGGCCACAGTTTTCACCTGTCCATTCCTCAAACAAATTAATTCTCTGTGTTTGAGCATTCATGCTTAATGCTGTCCCCAACAATAAAGCTGATAAAATTTGTACTGGTTTTTTCATTCTTTGGTGTATGGTTAGTTGATTATTTTATTAATTGACTTCAGCAAATGTATAGAAGCAAAAATGCCAAAGGCAAAGCAATAAATTTAATTATTTGGTTTCGGAAAACGAATATAAGTAAAATGCTGTAAATCAACAATTTTAATTGATTTAGGACACTAATCTTTATTTCCGGGAATAATTAGTTTTCGGAATCCGAATCTTTGTTTTGTTTGCTGAACGCATCAAAATCGAAAGATAAGCTGAAACGAAGCGTGTTTTGGAGAGGGTTGTTTCTTCCGGCTGTTGGAATCAGGTATGCAAAGTCGAAACCAAATAAATTATATTTCACTCCAAGTCCCATGGTAAAGAACTGTCTTCCACCTTTTGTTTTATGCTCGTGGAAATAACCTGCTCTTACAGCAAATAATTTATCATACCAGTACTCCACACCTGTTTGCAGGATAATCTCGCGCATTTCCTCCTTAAAACCGCCAGGAGCGTCATTAAATGAACCAAACAGGCCTGCCGCAACACCTCTGTATGGATCTTTTCCTGAAGCAATTACTTTTTCTCCATTCGCATCTGTAACTATGTTGCCACTTTTGTCTTTTTCATAAATCGGTGGAGTAGGCACCAATAGTTTGTTAAAGTCGGCTGTAAATGCAAATGTGTTATAGTCGTCAAGATTAATCTTCATACAGCCTCCCAACTTCAGGTTCATTGGTAAGAAGTTTTTGCTGTCGGGACTTGAATTATCGGTATAAGAAAGTTTGTTACCAAGATTTGAAATATTTATACCTCCGCTGATTTCTGATTTTTTTCCTCCCAGCTTTATTTCTTTATTAGTGTAATATCCTGAAACATCTACAGCAACTGCTTGTCCGGCATGTGTTCCTGTTCCGTTTGATAATGCTACACCTCCTGTTAAGTTCGAATTGATATAACGTAATGCCATACCAGCTGAAAATTTCTCACCTAATTTACGTGTGTAACCCACATCAATGGCAAATTCGTTTGGCTTGTAATTACCGGTTGTATTACCAACAATATCAGTAAAGGTGATATTACCTAATGAAAAATAGCGTAAAGAACCTCCGATGGCAGAATTTTTATCCAGCTTGCCATAACCTGCAAGATAAGCCAGGTTGATATCCGGAACCAATTGTCTTAGCCATGGGTTATACGATGCAGCAACCCCCACCTTTTTATCAATGAAAGCGTATTTAGCACAATTCCAATGCATAGAATTAATATCAGGACTTGTGGCAACACCACATTCGCCCATTGCACCAGCCCTGGAATCAGGAGAAATAAGTAATAAAGGAACCGCGGTTGTTATAGCATTAATTTCCTGCCCTTGTAATTGAGATGTACTGTTTACCTGTGCAAACGAATTTATTCCAATTACAGTAAACAAAATATATATGAATGTATTTTTGAATTGCATTCTACGAGTTGTGAAATGAGCCACGAATTTAAGTTTTTAATTTAATATTACTAACTTTTCAATCTTTTCTGAGGTTTTTCCGTCCGAACTGTGCAGTTTTATACGATAAACATATACACCTGCACCAATTTTATCTCCAAAATCATCTTTTCCGTCCCAATCAATACCTTCAATTCTATACCCCTGGTTTTGCACTTCTGACTGTATAGTTTTAATCAGTTTACCTGAAACGGTAAAGATCTGAATTTGTAAATCCAATGCCACGCAACATTGATTGTGTTCAACAAAAAATTTTGTTTTCGTAGTAAATGGATTAGGATAATTCAGCACCTGGCGCAGGGCAAGATCTGCTGAAGGCGCCACAACAAACTCCGTATTGGCATTTGATGAATTGTTTTGAACGTCCCAAACTTTAACACTTAGGTTATGAGTTCCTTCAGGCACATTGCTCAGCGGATAAAAGATTTTCCCCGATTGGTAGCTGTTTGTATTGGCCTCGTAAAAATCGTTTAACACCATGGGGTTAGTTTGATCGTTATCCATGATTGCCGTAATATCGTGTCCTATACCATTTCCAACAGTATTGATCCCACTTGAATCAAAAAGTTTAAGAAAGATCTTAGGATTTTCATTTGTAGTACCGCCATATACAAAGTTTGCATCATTCATATACAGGCTTAGCTGTGGCCCATCATTATCAATAGGAGCGTTTGGATCAGATCCACCTACAATTATTTTATCGTAGTAACCATTTGCATCTATTGAACCATTGTGCCCGTAATAACTTATTTTACCAGCTCCAAATTGGTAATTGATGTCTTTTGGAACTACAAATGTGAATTCAAAATCTCCATTTGTCACACTGCATTTCCCTTTGTATAAAACGTTTTTTTGAAGTTTGAACGGAATGGTGTCGCCTTCGTCATTTGCAAGCGTGGCAAGATTACTTGGCTTATCGAATACGGTAGGAAAAACAACACCATTGAAATTATTGAGCTTAGTGCTGTCTTTGGTGCCTACAAATCCTTTAATCGTAATTTTAGAAAGTGCTTTTAATGTATCGTTGCCTGATGGAGAAATCGGGGTTGAATTAATTTCGCTGGTGAATATTTTCAGCTTTGGATAAGCAAGTGTTACAGCAGGATCGCCTAACAATACAAAATGCGTATAGTTCGGGCTTGAGTTCTGTTTGGTTAATTTGATAATGTCACCTGTTCTTGGGAACCAGCCGTTGAGTTCTTTCAAAGCAGCGTTAAAAAACGGTGGACATAAACTGTTTGCATCAGT
>DASWXS010000171.1:0-2496 GCA_036405375.1 Bacteroidia bacterium | reverse complement strand
CCATATGCATTGAATGAGTTGTGTGTATTTACATAAGAAGGATTGGAAACTACAAACGGATTGGTGGTAGAGAGACTACGGAAAGAGTTTTTCTGCAATCCACCATCAACACCTGCATAAGGAATAATGAAGTTATTGTATATATTATAGTCAACATTCAGCTTAGGGTAGAAGTAGAATTTTGCAGAAGTATCGGAGAACTTGTCGACCGCAATATTTAAACCCAGGTCAACGTTCCATTTTTCACCACCGGCTTCAAAGTATGGAGTTAAGCGGAAGATGAAATCATTAATAGTATCGTTCTTACTTTTGGTGTTGTAGTAATCGGTAGAGATCAGGATATTCAGCTTTTCCTTATTCACATAAGTTTTCAATAAACCATCGGCGAATACATTATTCTCGGCAGTTTCAAACTTGTCGCGGTAATTGTAATAGTTGAGGTGAATGTCGTGGTTCACAGAAGCCGAGTCAGTGAAAAAACTCTTCAAATTCAATTTTCCTTCAAACGTATGAAAACGTTGTTTGATAAAATCATTAGTGATATCATTCTTGTCTATTAATGAATCAGGGAATCCATAAAACTGGTTTACGTTTCTGTAATAATTAAGATCGCCACTCAGTACATGCTTTTTGTAAAACTTCTTTCCGTAAAGATTTACATCATTGTCGCTGAAGCCTGCAAACCCCTGGTTTTTTGCTGTGTACCGCGCCGACAAATGCCTGTAATGAAAACCATATACATATTCTTTGGAACGCAGGTTGTTGATCCATAGCTCTCCGTATGGCATGGTGTAATTTCCAAAACCGGCTTTGATCTGCGAATAATATAATTTTGACAGCGGCTCATTTACCATTTTAGCGGCTTGTATTTCCTGCGCTGTATAACTGGTTTCGAATACACGCGACTGAATGCCCAACGTTTGATCCTTTAAACGTTTAACAGTATCCACAATATCTGGCAAATCACTTTGTTTAACAGCATCCTTAATGGTTGCCTCAAATGTGCTGATGGTGGTAACAGAAAGATCTTCCACACCACCTGCGGGCGTTTGGGCAAACAAGCTGTTTCCTGTAACAAACAAGCACAGCACAAAAAATCGTTTCAGTTTTTTCATCACTTTCATCTTATTTTGGTTGAGCGTTGTTTAATGTATCAGTTGAAGCAGGTGTTGTTTCAAACAGGCTGCCCGTTCCACTATTGTTGAACTGAATCTTCATTTCTTCCTGTACAGGAGGCGCAAGGCGGGAATTTTGCTTGTCCTTTAATGCCTGTAATTTTTCCTGTGCTATTTTAATGTATTCAGGATTGCTGGTATTATCAATGATGGTTTGTAATACCGCTTCTGCATTTTGCTCTTCTCCTTTTTCAAGATAAACATCTGCCATCATCAGCATTGCCTTAGTGTTCCAATCCTGTGTAGAGTAAGGATAGTTGAATAATGAATTAACTGTTTTCTCTACTTCCTTGTAATCTTTCTTTTCAAACTGAACCTGTGCTAACATATAGTACGCCTCGGCACCCAGCTCGCTTTTCGCATTTTTGGTCAGGTATTTAAGATCAGCAACAGCTTCATCTTTACGACCGGTTTCAAAGAGTGATTTTCCATGAATGCTTTTTGCTTCTACTGTTTGTTGTTGTGAAATTCCGGAAGTGTTCAATACCTTGTTCGATTCTTCTACCGCTACATCATACTTTTTGGCGTAATAAGCCGAACGCATGGCTCCCAGTTTTCCGGCAAGTTTGTTTTGTGACGATTCAGCCAGCTCCTGCAGTTTTATGTAAAGTGGAAGTGCTTTCTCATAGTTTTTGTCTTTAAAATAAATGTAAGATGCTTTTTGCAGTGATGTTTCGGTGAAGATGCTTCTGGGTTTTGCAATAATGTGTTCATAACCTTTTATCGCATCAGCAAAATTATCCTTGCTGTAGGCGCATTCTGCCATACAGAAATTAGCTTCAGTAATGTATTTACCGTTAGGGAATTTGTTGATGTATTTCTGCATTTCAGGGAAAGCGAGGTCGCAGTTCTTATCTTCATAATAGTAACGACGTGCCTTTTCATAGTATTGAACGTCCTGCTCGTTTGCATTGGCAGTCATGCCAATTTTTGAAAGATAATTTTCCCAGCCTTCAGGATCGTTTTTCGCATAGAAGATGTTTTTGATGGTAGGAAGTATACTTTGTGCTTCATCCGATTTGGAATCCTTTTTCACCATCATATCAAAGTATTCAAACGCTTTATCATCCTCCTTCATATTGTAATACAACAAACCGATAGAGATAATGCAATCATTGATCTTACTGGAATTCGGATACTTCTCCATTGTTTTTTTGTAGTAGGCAATGGCGTTCGTATTGTCTTTGATGGCGTTATAGCTTTCCGCAATTTCATATGACACAGCAGGCATATAGGTAGAGTTTGGATAATTTTTCTCCAACGATTTCAAACCATTTATTTTCTCGTTGTAATTTTTCAAAAGGCCGTCACACATCGCTTT
>DASWXS010000170.1:0-6826 GCA_036405375.1 Bacteroidia bacterium | reverse complement strand
TTATGGGTAGATGTGAATGCATTGAACCATCCGAAGAACCAGTTGGAACAATTTCATTTTAATAACATTATCCGAATTCCTTTCGCTGTGAGAGGTGACTTCATCAATCCATTGCTGGATGTTACGTTTGATGGCGTTCATATTCTGAATGGTGATATCATCTCACCAACTCCCTCTATACTGGTAACGCTCAAAGATGAAAATAAATTCCTGGCTCTGAATGACACAGCTGATTTTACTGTGTATCTCAAGTATCCGGGAACTTCCACCGAAAAACGGGTGTACTTTAGTGAAGGCCTGGTTTTTACCCCGGCTCAGCTCCCGAACAATAGCTGTAAGATAGAATTTAACCCGTCCAAACTTACTGATGGTAAGTATGAGCTGCGTGTTCAGGCTCGTGACAGATCGAGTAATGAGAGTGGGGCAAGTGATTATAAGATACAATTTGAAGTGATCAATAAATCAACCATAACAGAAGTAATGAATTATCCGAATCCGTTCAGCACTTCTACCAAATTTGTATTTACATTAACCGGAAACGAAGTGCCCGAAACATTTAAGATACAGGTAATGACCATTAGCGGAAAAGTTGTAAGAGAGATTACACGTGAAGAGCTTGGTGATATTCACATCGGGCGTAACATAACCGAATTTGCCTGGAATGGGAAAGACGAGTTTGGCGATCAATTGGCCAATGGAGTTTATTTATACAGGGTTGTAACCCGATTGAATGGAGAAGCTATTGAAAAAAGAGAATCAGGGGCAGATGAATACTTTAAAAAAGGATGGGGTAAGCTGGTTATTATGCGATGATTTTAACATTGATTATCAATGTGTTGTAAATAATTTCAGAAAAACAGCGTTTCATCTGTATCTTTTTTAATCCGGGCTTATTATAGTTTACAAAAGCCCTAAACAGTTGCAAGCCCTGAGTATTAATATGACGTTTTCGCCAAAGTATCACGCCACCGCCGAACAGATCAGTTCAGAATTTATGCAAATAGAGGCTGCGAAGAAGGATGCGAACTACTTTGGACCGATATACGATAAATACTACAAGCAGATCTTCGGGTACATTTATCAGCGTATGGAAGACAAGGAAGTGGCTTTTGATGTTACTTCCCAGGTTTTCTTAAAAGCGCTTACCAATTTGCACAAATATGAATTTAAAGGCGTTCCCTTTGCAAGCTGGTTGTATCGCATTGCACATAGCGAAGTAATGCAGGTGTTCAGGGACAGGAAAGCAAAACGCACGGTAAATGCTGATGTAGCTGATATCAAGCACCTGTGCGAAGAAATGCAGGAAAACTATTATGAGGATTTTTTGCCTGCGCTTGGACAAATTATTAAAACACTACCTGAAGATGAATTACAGCTGATCGAAATGCGCTTCTTTGAAAAAAGAGCATTTAAAGAAATTGCTGAGATCATGATGATGACCGAAACAAACGCTAAAGTAAAACTATACAGGGTATTGGAGCGAATTAAAAAAACGTTGACGAAAAAATCGAAATAATGGAAACAAATTTTAAAATCGATCGGGAGAAGATAAGTGATGGAGAGATAGAATCGAGAAAGGATTTTGATGCATTGGTTAAAAAGTTTAAGGAACAGAGCATGCGGGATGCCAAGGCCCGTAAACGATGGCCGAAGATCCGGAAACTGGTTTACACAACCGTTATTGCCGGATTTTTAGTTGTATGCACTGTATCTATTAACGAATTAACCAAAGACAAATCGCATGATTCTACTACTACTAGCGTAGCCGATAAAAAAATAATACTAAAGGATAAAGAGAATAAAAAATTTATCCGCCCGGTTTTAGCAGCTTCCAAAGCACCGTATTCCAAATATGCTGTTAATGCCAAATCAGGAGGAACCATTAAGCATACCAGCACTTCCAAGATCATTGTTCCCAAATCTGCTTTTGTAAAAAAAGATGGAAAAGAAGTGAACGGTACTGTAGAAATTCATTACCGTGAAATGCATGATGTGGCTGATCAGTTGGTAAGCGGCATCCCAATGCATTATGATACTGCCGGAAATAAAATGCACTTTGAATCAGCTGGAATGATTGATATTAAAGGATTCCAGGGTGGGGAAGAAGTATTCATTAAACCCGGTAAGCAACTGGATATTGATATGGTTTCTAAAAAAGACGGCGATCGTTTTAACCTGTATTACCTGGATACGGTTGGCAGAAAATGGACCTGTATTGGTAAGGATAAAGTAGTTAGCCTGAAAGAAGAACATTATACACCAGCTAGCCAAAATGATAGACCTACTAACCTGGAACTAGTGTATGATTATAATATTAAAAAACTGGAGGAAGTAAAACAGCAGGAAATTACATCAACTGATAAAAAAATCACTGCTTTACCAACTCCTGTTGTTCCGCAAAAACCTTTGGCTGCCGATAAAGACCGCAAGCAGTTTAAGCTGAATGTGAACTTTAATCAGTATCCCGAGTTGAAAGCATTTGAAGGCTGCGTGTTTGAAGTAGATCCATCCAATACACAGTATACAAAGGAATTCAATACCATTGCATGGTCTGATGCACAGATATCTGACAGCGATATAAAAGGAAAATATTACCTGAACCTTTCGCTCGGTTACAGGAAAGAGAAACTGCTTGTTTATCCTGTTTTTGAAGGAAAAAAGCTGGAAGAAGTAAATATTACTTTCAATAAAAAACTTACAGAATATCAAAAAGCATTAACCGAAAGAAAAGCGAAAGAACAGAAATTCAAAGAAGATCTAGCCATTGAGCTGAAAAAGATTGAAGCAGAACAAAAAGCGATGGCGGCAAAACTGGATGCAGAAAAGAAGAAAAGAAAAGTAAGCGCTGCCGAAGAAATGTATGCACAGGAAAATGGTAAAATTGATGAAACAGATTTTAAAGTACGTCGTTTGTTCAAGGTAAGTAATTTTGGGGTGTATAACAGTGATTGTGCTCAGAAACTTGCTTCGGGAAAGGCTACAAGTGCCGAGCTGGTATGGGGAAATCACATGCTCCAGCCGAATTCGATCTATCTCGTTAATAATGCGAATAACATGATGTACACGTATTCTTACAATGA
The DNA here is from genome assembly GCA_036405375.1 of Bacteroidia bacterium. Classification (GTDB taxonomy): domain Bacteria; phylum Bacteroidota; class Bacteroidia; order B-17B0; family Aurantibacillaceae; genus JADJDM01. Next base: position 3,746 of record DASWXS010000170.1, on the reverse strand, counting down.
ATTGTATAATTTCAGGTACGATCCTAAACAGGACTACAGCATGATAGTAGCAGTGAATGAGCAGTTGTTTATGTGTGATAAGGATGCTTTTAAAAACGCAAAATCAGATAAGGAAAAAACAACCTTTGCTTTTACACCGCTGAGCCTTGAATTATTTGATGCTGAAGAGCTGAGAAAAAAACTCGGCGTCTGATCGAAGTACGCAGTTAAACTTTATTCAAACATCTTATGAAAAAAACTATTTTGCTTGCAGGCTCCGTTCTGCTATTGGCTGCCTTTGGCCTAAAAAAAGAAAAAGCATTTGTTCCGCCCGGAACGGTTAATATTAACGATACCTTGTTTGCTGATGAAACTGAGATCAGCAATTTCTCCTGGCGTGAATTTGTAGAATTCAACAGGCTGAAATTCGGAAACGGTTCGCCAGAATATATTGCATCACTTCCAGATACAATGGTATGGAGGGAAAAAATAGCATATAATGAACCCTATGTAAATTATTATTACAGTCATGTTGCATATAGAGATTACCCGGTAGTAGGAATTAGCCATGAACAAGCAGCTCGTTTCTGTAGATGGCGTACCGAACGGGTACATGTTTACCTGGAAATTAAAGAAGGAAAACGAAAAGAAGCAGATCGGAATAATGATTATACCGGCAAACTGAAATTCGAATACCGCCTGCCAACCAAACAGGAGTGGGAAGCAATGGCAATGCCGGGTATAGACCAAAAAAAACTTCACGAGTCGCAAAAGAATATGCAGAAATATAATACAGTGAATACTGCTTCTGTTGCATCTTCAGTAAGCGACAATGCCGACGTAACAGCGCCTGTGTATTCATACTGGCCCAATAAACTTGGAATCTATAATTTGTTGGGAAATGTCAATGAACTGATAGCTGAAAAAGGAATTTCCAAAGGCGGTAGCTGGAAAACCCACTCAAAAGATTTGAGTATCTGGAAAGATGAAGAGTTTTCTAAACCTAATGCCTGGACCGGTTTTCGCTGTGTTTGTGTGATTAAGAAATAAGGTCTCGACTTCGCTCGACCTGACATTCGATGGAATGATTAAATCTATTAACATTGTCAGGTCGAGTGAAATCAAGACCAGCCACACTTACCATCTACCGCCTGTAAACCTCACTTTATCCACAATTTGGGCTATTTGTTCTTAAAAAACGCTTTATTTTGAACGAAAAGTGCCTTATTTCATTACTTTTGTGCCTCAATTTTAAAATGTAATGGATAGAAATTCACTCATTGGTGTCGGAATCATAGGTGCCCTCCTGATCGGATGGATGTATTTTTCAGGCCCAAGCAAAGAAGACATCGCTCGTAACAAACGTTTCCAGGATTCAATTGCACAGGTAGAAACCAAAAAAGCAGAAGAATTAGCGAAACAGGTAGCAGCTGCCAAAGCTGTTGCAGATTCGGTTAAAGCTAATGATACCAGCAAAGTAACTGTTGCCGCTGCAGCAGTATTAAGCGATTCGGCAATTGCTGCAAATAATTTAAAAAGACTTACTGATACATACAAAGATTTTGCCCCTGCCGCAATTGGTAAGGATGAGCTGTATACAATCGAAAATAATCTTTTAAAAGCAACTGTTTCTTCCAGGGGAGGTAAAGTAGTTTCTGTGGAGTTAAAAGAATTTAACCGTGCAGGAAATAACAAGCCATTAATATTATTCAACAGCGATAGTTTGAGCCAGGCATTGATCATCAATGCTTACAACAATATGAGCTTTACTACAGATAGTTTATACTTTGCAACAAACGATAAAAATGTAAGTGTTACAGCAGGTAAGACCGGTGAAATGAAGCTGAGAATGCAAACTGCGCAAAAGGGTTCTTACATTGATTACATCTATAAGCTGAAAGACAATTCCTATACGCTGGATTATGATGTAGTGTTCACTGGTATGCAGAACATTATCAGCACAACCAACAGCGAGATCTCGCTTAACTGGAATATGCAATTGCCATCACAAGAGCTGCATATTGAAAAAGAAAAACAAACTTCCGGGATCTTTTATCAAACCATTGAGCCTTCCGGTGAAACCGAAGTGGACAACCTGAGCCTGGTAAGCAGCGAAGAAAAATCTATTACTGAATCGGAGATCAAATGGGTTGGATTTAAACAACAGTTCTTTACTTCGGCCTTGGTTGCAAAAACAAAGTTCAACAGGGGAACTAACCTTAAAACCTTTGTAGATAAAACCAACACCAATGTAGTGAAAACAGATTATGCAACTTTGGCTTTCGATTATGGCCGTGCACCATCTGAAACATTTAGTATGTCTTTCTTCTACGGACCGAACCAGCATAAAATATTAAAAGACCAGGATCTTGATTTTGAACAGATGATTCCAATGGGATGGTCGGTTTTCAAATACCTGAACAAATGGTTGGTGATTCCTATTTTCAGCGCTTTCAAAGATTCTTCCATGAGTATGGGATGGGTGATCCTTATTCTTACATTGATTATCAAAATCCTGTTGTTACCAATTGCATACAAAACCTACTTGTCTTCTGCGAAAATGCGTTTGCTGAAACCGGAAATGGATGCCATTAAAGCAAAATTCGGTGGAGATACGATGAAAATGAACCAGGAGAATATGGCCCTGTATAAAAAGGCAGGGGCAAGTCCTCTTTCCGGTTGTATCCCTGCTTTGTTGCAGTTACCTATCCTCATCGCACTGTTAAACTTCTTCCCGGCTTCGTTTGAATTGCGCCAAAAAGCATTCCTTTGGGCATCCGACCTTTCTACTTATGATTCTATCTGGGATTTTGGTGTGGTGCCTGTTATCAATACCATTTATGGTGATCACATGAGCTTATTTGCTTTACTGATGTTCGTTTCAACTATTGTTTATACCTGGATGAACCAGAAGATGATGCCGATGAATAATCAGCAGATGCCGGGTATGCAGGTTATGATGTACTTAATGCCGGTGATCTTCTTAAGTTTCATGAACAGCTACTCAGCAGGTTTGAGCTGGTATTATTTCCTTGCAAACATGATTACTTTCGGACAAACATTTGCGTTCCGTAAGTTTGTAAGCGATGATAAACTGCGCGCTAAAATCGAAGAGCACATGAAGAAGCCGATTAAAAAATCAAACTTCCAGCAACGTTTGGAAGAAATGCAAAAGCAACGCCAGGCTCCTGTAAGAAAGAAATAAAACATGACGAAATAAAAAATCCCGGTCACTAAGCCGGGATTTTTTATTTATACTAATCTCTTTTTCGGATCGGGATCCAAATCTCTTCTTCCGAACCGGGATCATCTCTTTTGTATTTCTCGCCTAGTATTTCAAAGTGTGGTCTGTCGTCAATTAGGTATCCAGATGATGGGATCCATGTTCCAAAAATATACCGAAATACCGCAGGAGCATTACTGGCGTCTCCTTTATAATGGAACACTGCATATAACCCGCCCGGTAAGGTAAATGTTTCCATACTTTCCGGAACTGAATTAAAATCACTCACTTCCCTAAGTGCCCATTTATCGAACTGCGTTTGCAGGTTCAGTTCGTTTATATTAAAACCTTTGTCGTATACCTGCATTGAAAAAAGGTTATTGTCAACACCGTTTGCAATCTCATGGCGGCGGGGCATGAAATTTTTCCAGAGCACAGGTGTTTTGTTTTCTGCAAGGCACATTCGTATACGATTGCCAACAAGTTTCTTTTCGGCTAGTGTTTTAATTCCAGGAGCTGGGAGCATAAAGTATTCATTAAATTT
>DASWXS010000169.1:0-5960 GCA_036405375.1 Bacteroidia bacterium | reverse complement strand
AATAGCTTTTGTTGATCCCACAACTTTACAAGGTGCTAATAATTTTCCAACTGCTAACCTGGGAATTATCCTTTCCGGGCAGGGACAGGCCTTTGGAGTTTCTTCTGCATCTTCAGTTCAATTAATTGGCCAGGGTGTAGTAGTGCAGGGATATCCTGTTCTTTTAAAAATAAACCCGGCCGAAAAATTATTCGAGTTCCCATCTACTTTTGGTACTTCGTGGACAAGTCATTCCGTTGCCAAATCAAATGGAATTCCTTTCACACAACAGGCAGGTGTTGATTCGGTGCGTATTACCATTACAACGGACAAAGATATAACTGTTGATGCATGGGGTTCTTTAACAACGCCTTTGGGCACCCACAATGTTCTTCGTCAAAAAGAGCATGCCATTACAACTCAACAGGTAGAAGTGCATACAACTGGCCCTTTCCCTCCGGCAGGATGGTATCCGTATCCTGCATTTGATCAGACGGACAGTACACTTAAATATAATTTCCTTGCCAATGGTGTAGGATTTCCGGTAATGGAAATTGATACGAACCTGGTTGACGGAAATGTGGATGTTACCTGGTTAATTGAAACTCCGCAAGTTGGTTTAAACGAATTTACAAAAACTACTGATCCACGTGTATTCCCTAATCCGGCTGGAGATAACCTGTTCATTGGCCTGGATAAGAATACAGACGCTATTATCGAAGTGTACGACCTGCAAGGAAAAATGGTGCTTCAAACAGAAGCTAAAGGAGTTGTGGCGCAATTAAATGTTTCCAAACTTGAAAAAGGAATTTATGTTTATAAAGTAAAGGCGAAAGATGGAAGTTTTGCGGCACAAGGTAAATTTGTGATTTCGAGATAATTTATATTTTGCTGAATATAAGATCCCTGTAATCGAAAGGTTACGGGGATTTTTTTTGATTGGAGTGCAATTTTTTAAACACATAGGCACATAGTCTGTGAATCTTAATATATAAGGAAATATAGAAAGCTACCCTTTACACATAGTTTATGCTTCTGAATTTTTCCTATGTGCTCTATGTGTTTAAAGTATTCAGCCAGCTGTTTGCAAAATATTCACATCTTCAACTACCTGAACTGCAAATCATACTATCTTTGGCAAAAAAACAAACATGAGTGCGTTCAGAAACCAGGAAATGTTGGATAATGCTGATCTGTGTATCAAAGAAGGCAAGATCAATGATGCTTTCAATATTTTAAACGACATCTTAATGGATGATCCTTTGTATGGAAAAGCTCATAATCACCTGGGATACTTGTACGAAACAAAAATCAGGGATTATACCAAGGCGGAAGAGCATTACAAACTCTGTGTTCAGTATTCGCCCGAGTATTGCGCTGTTTATTATAATTATGCTATTTTGTTATCTACACTAAAAAGATATGATGACCTTACTCAATTGCTGAACAAAGCAGAAAAGGTTGCAGGAATCAATCATTCAACTATTGCAAATGAATGGGCGATCATGCTGGAATCACAAAGCAAACTGGACGAAGCTATTGCGAATTACCGGAAAGTTATTGCCCAAACCTTCGATAATAAAACCGTAGATATTGCAATGGAATCAGTTGTTCGTTGCGAAAAGAAAAGGAATTTTTTGAATGGCACTACTACTAATGTAAACAATACTTCTAACACGCCTCCGCCTCCGGGTTTCAGGGTTTAATATATTTTCAGGATGAAAACACTCATTGTTAAATATCTTTTTTTACTCGCGGCGCTTGGTATTAGTATTTACGTACTGTTGGTTAAAAATTCGTTTACTTCCACTATGTTATATGCAGTAAGCGGGCTGTCGTTGGGGTATATTATTTTATCGCTGGTGGAATATTCTTCAGCTGCAAAACAGGAAAAACCAAAGCCTAAATTATTTGTCTATGTTACTTCAGGGATGATTGCGAAAAGAAGCATTCGTATCGGGGCATTCATTATTGCTTCGGCTATTCTTCTTTTTTCAGGACTGAAAGTACTGTTGTTCGGAGTAGCGCTGCTTGCGTTATTAATAGGTGAGGTAATCAGTTTATTTGTGAAGTTGAGAAATAAAATGTATTACATTTATTTTGAAGAAAAGGCAATTGTTTTCAGGGAAGATAACATAAAGCGAATCTTTGCTTCTCATATCAGGGAAATAGAATATCGTTATGAAATCTTTTATCTTACTCTAACCAATAACCAGGTTAATGTTATTGAAACCGATAAAGTGGGTAAAGAAAACCAACAGGAATTTATCAAAGAGTTTGTTTTTTGGGCGAATACCTACCAGCTGCCTTTTACTTCAGAAGCCAAAGAAAAATTAGGAATTTCGTAACTCTGCTAACTCAATTTTAATTATATTTCTTCTATGTGGCTCTGTCTGCCGATAGGCAGGTATGTGGTTAAAATAGTTAAACAGTGTCACATTACTCTTTCAACTCTGCAGGTATCAAACAAACCGGGATAGGATCCATTTTATGTTTGTTGGCTGAATTCCTGCTTTTATAGATTCTCATCACATCCTGCTGCCTTTCATTAAGCGTGTAGGATTCTTTTTTCTCGAGGTACAGCATTGCCCATTCCAACTCATCGTATGTAGCGCCAATCTGGTCTTCATCTGTTCTTCCATCAGCAAATAAACCATCAGTAGGACGTGCATTTAAAATGGCATCAATTACACCTACTTCTTTTGCAAGTGCATACACTTCACTTTTCATAAGGTCTGCAATAGGGCTAACGTCCACGCCGCCATCGCCGTATTTGGTGTAAAAGCCAATTCCAAAATCTTCTACTTTATTACCCGTACCAGCAACCAGTAATCGATGATGCCCTGCACAGGCATATAGCGTTGTCATACGTAAACGCGCACGGGTATTGGCCATCGTAAGGAAATCCTGGATATCTTTTGGGAAGTCACTTTCCGTTTTTTCGAAAATGCCGGTAAGGTCAGTGATATACGATTGTACATTGCTGAATTTTGATTTCAACCATTCGATATGTTCAAGCCCCCTGTCATATTCCGAAGCATTCTGGCGAATGGGCATGCTTAGCACAATACACTTTTTGCCTGTCATTGCGCAAAGTGTAGAGGTTAATGCAGAGTCAATTCCTCCGGAAATACCAATAACAAATCCATCTGTACCTGACTTTACAGAGTAATCTTTAAGCCAGTTTACCATATGTATGATTACTTCATTTTTTCTCATAGCTTGTAAAAAGAAATCCCGCCATTCAACAGGAAAGGCGGGATTAAAATAAGTATTTTATTTTTTAGAAAAGTACCCCAACAGCAAGTACGATTTGACGCAATTTAACGGCGTTTTGAAATTCATTTACTTTATATGTACCGTTTTCTACTTTACTACGTAGTAAATAACCAGAATCAGCTTTTGTTGCGTTCATGAAGTGATGCTGATAATGCAAACTTGCATATAATGAAGTAGATCCTGAAATATTGTATTCAGCTCCACCACCGATAGAAGCGCAAGCAGTCAATAAGTTCATTGTTTTACCAATATCCAGCTTTTCGATTTTTTCTGTTGATTTTGTAGTAACCATAGTTGTTGTATTAACTGTACTTTTTTCAACATTGTCAGTCGAACGTGTACTTAACTTAACCATCAGGTTACCACCAATCTGCCCGAAATAAGTCATTCCACCAATATCTTTGGTTTTTAATTTGAATGTTAAAGGAACATTCAGGTAACCGATGTTGTATTTTCTGTCTAACAGGCGCATAGACGAATAACCGTTACCATAATAAGGATTTGGGCTGTTAATAGAGTCTCCTTTAATAGTTGCCTCCACAATTGCATCGTCTTTATATAAATAACCTGCAGTATCAGAACCCATATATTTAGCTTTGAAACCAGCAGCAGTATATTCAAGACCTGTTTGGAATGAAGCTACATCTGTGATTTTAAACTCAAGAACAAGACCTAAGCCCGCTTTCATAACAGCTCCGTTTTTCTGAACTTTTTTGTCGTTATCAGGTGTCATGAAGTTAATAGCAGGAGTTGCCCTTATACCGAAACGTACGTTTTTATCAACCTGCGCCAAAGATGCTTTAGCAATGAATAAAGAAGCGGCAGCCAGAAGTAATGTTTTTTTCATAATTGTTTTTTTGATTTATTAAATAACCTGTTTGTTATCCACAGGCCGGTTTCATAATTTTTGTTTTACAAGTCTATATTGTTGGTTTCAATCCTTACTTTTGTTTGAACCTAAACCGAAACAAAAATAATATTTTATTTGATATGCAAAAATTGAAATTTTTATTGTTTATTTTTCCTTTGCTGGCATGTATTTCGTGTGGTTCCGACCGCCTCGATGTGGATGTTGAAAATGTGAATACCGGTAATGTGGAGATACTGCGGCTGGACAAAGATATTTTTGCAATGGACACCACTAAGATTGCGTCTTATACACCGGAAATGATCAAAAAGTATGGAAATTTTTACTCAACTTTTATTTTCGGGATCCTGAACACAGGTGAGGTAAAAGATTCGGCTTATAAAGCAGTAGCGGCATTTATACAACACCCGGATATGAAGGAAATGAATGCAGAAGTGAAGAAAGTATTTACCGCTGATGAGATAAGCAGGGCAGAAGAGGAGCTGACTTCGGCATTCAAACATTTCAACTATCATTTTCCAAAACAGCCTTTACCCAAAAAAGTGGTTGCGTTCCAGTCAGGGTTTAATTACAATATTACTACTGCTGATTCAACGCTGGGCATTGGCCTGGAAATGTATCTTGGGAAAGATCATAAATTCTATAGGATGCTGCAGTGGCCGCAGTATAAAGTAAACCAGCTGAGTAAAGAATACATGGTTTCGGATGCAATGAAAGGATGGATTGTTAATAGCTTTGATAACAATGAACCAGTAAACAATCTGCTGCATCACATGATCTTTTATGGAAAGATTTATTACTGTATGGATGCAGTTTTGCGAAATACTCCTGATTCGGTAAAAATTGGTTATACAACTGAACAAATGCAGTATTGCGAATTGTACGAAAAAAAATTGTGGGCTTATTTTACTGAGAAAGAAAGGCTGTATTCTAATGACCTGAAGGAGGTTGCCGAATATACTTCTGAAGGACCTTTTACTTCTGCAATAAGTAAAGATTGTCCTCCCCGCATTGCTATGTGGATTGGCTGGCAGATCGTGCGTAATTATATGGAAAAGAATGAAAAGGTAAGCCTGGAAGACCTGATGAAAAACACGGATGCTCAGAGCATCCTGGCAAAATCGAAATACAAACCGTAATATATTGAAAAGAGAAGAGTGAAAATCAAATTAGGTACAAACCAGGAACATGAAGCATAAAAAAAATACCCGGTTTTTATTACTTTTTGTAACTACCTGTTATGCTTGCGCATTATCTGCTCAGTATAAAAATTCTCCCTTGATTGATTCTTTATTGAAAAACACAAAGCAGGACATTACGAATGTTATTTCCAATCCTAAAAAATACAAGATCCAGATCATTTATACGCAGATCAACAGGGATAAGAACAATGTTCCTGCTTTCACCAACCATTTTTATTTATACGACAGCACCAATTATTTTTACTGCGCGAGTCTTGTAAAATTACCCTGCTCCGTATTGGCGCTTGAGAAGATCAATTCGCTGAAGGAAAAAGGAATTACAAAAGAAACAACAATGCTAACAGATAGTACCATGGCTTGCCAGAAACGTATTGTAACAGATACGAGTGCTGCCAATGGTTTACCGTCAGTGGCGCATTATATTAAAAAAATGTTGTTGGTCAGCGATAACCTGGCTTTTGGAAGAATCTATGAATTTCTCACTCCTGATTATATTCACGATCGCCTGAAAACTTATGGAATGCCCAATATGAGGATAGTTCATCGTTTCGATGGAGGATGTAAAGGATTGAGTAATCTTACTGCCAATCCTGTCCGTTTTGTTGATGACTCAGGAAATTTAATCTATAAAC
>DASWXS010000168.1:0-8631 GCA_036405375.1 Bacteroidia bacterium | reverse complement strand
CAGGAATAGTATATGAAGCGGGCAATATCGATACCCGGAAATTTCTTGATAGCTCACGTAATTATTTTATCAAACACCATTCCTACCTGGAAGAGAAGTTTTCATTTGATCATCTTACGGTAAACCCGGATAAGATCGCATACCGGGAAAATACGGCAAACACTATTACATTTTGTGAGGGACATTTGATTAAAGATAATAGCTACTTTAATTATCTACCTTTTAAACCCGCAAAAGGAGAGGTTCTGACCATTTTTTGCGAAGACCTGAATACAGATTTCATCCTTAATAAAGGAGTGTTTATTTTGCCCTTGGGAGACAATTTATACAGGGTAGGTGCAACTTACAACTGGGATGACACAACGGATATTCCTGGCGAAAAAGGGAAACAAGAGCTGCTACAGAAATTATCGAAATTGATCCCATATAAATACGAGATCATAAATTATGAAGCCGGGGTTCGGCCTTCTACTATAGACAGAAGGCCTGTAATAGGATCTCATCCGGTTTACAGGAACGTAAATGTATTTAATGGATTTGGAACCAAGGCCGTGATGTTGGCACCCCATTTTGCCCGGAAATTTGTTTCTTACCTAAAGAATAAAATTCCCTTAGACGCAGAAGTTGATTGCAACCGATTTTACACCAAATAAAAAAGGCTTCTCAATGAGAAGCCTTTTTAAATTTTATTAGAAGTGCCACATATCGTGTTCGTACTTGAAGATATCGTTCTTCACTTTTTCGTTTTCAAGCAGGGCATCAATTCCTTTTGCGTAACTTTCGATTTCCCTGTCGTAAACGTTGGTTTCCCTGATGATATTACTCGAATACTGCTGTTTCCAGAAGATATCATCAAACGTTCTTCGTTCCGCATCGTTCTTTGTATTAAATACTTCAGTAGAAGCAAATATAGGACGGCACTGCGGGAAGTAAACCCAGAACTGGTTTTGAGCACCAAATTCTTCTTTCCCTTTAAGTGTAGCGTTGATACCAATTCCGATAATTCTTCTTTCCATTACACTTTTTTGTTTATCAAAGAACCAATCTTCTTTAATATCAATAGAAGCGAAGTTTTCGTAAATCCAGGTAGAATCAACCATACCTGCAACTTTTACGGTGTAAGTATTCCCTAGAGAGTCAACAAGATCCTGGTCTGTTGAATCTTCCTTGATAACCATACGGCCCTTGAATTTTTCAACATCTAATGGTTTTCTGAACTCATCATCTTCAAACGCGATGATCTTAGAACCCGGGTCTTCAGTGAAAACATATTTCAATAACAATTGTACCAGAGAAGTTCTGTTAACGGTTGGTTCTATCGGATAGTACAAAGGCTGATTGATCTTTTCGCGCATATCAACTCTTCTCCAAACACGTTTAGACCATTGCACATCTCCTTCACGAAGACTGGTATAAGGAATAGGCTTTCTGTATTCAGAATTTTCCTTGGTATATACGCCATCATTAAAATCACCAGGCGTGAATACCTGTGCATTTCCACAGATTGCTATAAAAAATGCAGCCAACAAAAAAACATTTTTAATCCTTTCCATTTGCAATTCTTATTTGGTTAAACAATTATTCTTAATTTACTATTTGTTCACTTTGATACCACAGCTTGCGCTGTTTACTCTTCCATCAGGACCTTTCACACGTGCATCAATAAGTACTCTTGTACCTGCATCAGCATTTTTCATAATATTGATCCCTTCAGCGTTAAGGTTAGCTCCGTTACCTTCTGCTACAACTAATTTTCCTTTTACCTTACCGTAGATAGTGTAAGATTGAGTTATATAGTTTGCTTTGAAGTCGAATCCATTAGCACCAGCAACAAGTGCGCCAGTTGCAAAAAGATCTTTTTTCGATAATTCAGTAGGAGAGAATTTACCTCCAACTTTTAATTCTGGTTTTGGTAACGGCTTCACACGGAATTTATAAGAACCTTGTGATTTTGCTCCTTGTGGAGTTTTAGCAGTTACGTTGATAGTACATTCACCCGGAGTTGTAAATTTAAAGTTGTATTTACCAGCACCTGTAGGAGAGTAACTAGCTCCACCACCTGATGCACTGATAGATAAATCTTTTGGAGCAATACCCGCAGCAGAAACTGAAACAGGGTTTTCAACACCACAATAGAATACATTCATCTGATCTGCAGATACTGTAGCAGCCGCTTTAGCTACTTTATACTCTCCGCTGAAAGGATAGAATTCATACTCACCTGTTGGTTTTTTAAATTTAATAGCTCCGCTGTACTTTTGATCTCCTTCTCCTGCTCCCGCACGTTTGATTTTACCTCTACCATTTACTAAAGGAACTGGTTCACCGGTACCGTTAGCAAAAGTGTATAGTTTTTTGATTGAATCATAAGTACCTTCACCCAGTAAGATCTGCATGTTATCATCCTTGAAATCTGTAGAAGAAGCTGCAAGGAAAACATCAGCAGTATACTCCTGGCCAGATTGGATATAACTTGAAGGAGCAACTACCGCCGCTGATAAAGCATTGAATTTAATTGCAATTTTACCGGAGGCACCAGCTAACTGACCAACTAATTCAGACTCGATATTTTTGATATCAGACTGCATTTGAGAAAGGTTAGTAATTACACCAGCTAAAGGTAAATGGTAGAAGTTGAAGATCTCCCATGTAATAGGAACTCCGTCTTCAGTTTCATCCGGATCTTTGATTTTTAAAGTACCAATCTTCTCTTTCAAAGCTTTATAATCAGCTTCTAATAGTTTGGTTTTTGAATCCTTTTGCATTCCATCAATGATCGCCATTAACTTATCATGCGCAGTGTTAAACTTTCCTCTAAGTTCTTTCGCTGTATTAGGACCATCAGAAGGATTACGCTCATCATCACCGATCAGTAAATGCGTAGGAGCATCGTAGTTATCTTTTTTATCAGTGTAACGTAGTCTTGTTGTATCCTTAGCTCCACCATTTTGTTCAGTTTCATCGATAACATAATGCTTCAATTTTTCGATATGATCAAAAAGATCTTTAGTGATCTTTAATGACTCAACTGATTTTTCGTAATATGGAATTGCGCTTGGGTTGGAAGCCTTTGCCTCAGCAAACGCTTTCATGATATTCTCAGTGTTTTTATTAAAGTTTACATTGGTACGCTCCAGGTTATCGTTAACAGTAACGAATGCCTTTAGGATGTCCTTTGATACGTTCATCGCCAAAAGAGCGGTGAGTACCAGGTACATCATACCAATCATTTTTTGTCTTGGGGTTTCTTTTCCGCCGCCTGCCATTATTTCTTAAATATTTTAAGTTATTAATTTACATTTATAACGAAAAGAAGTGTAAAGGATACACTTCTTTTCAATTTTATTTTGGCTGATTAGTTACCGCCTTTGAAATTCATTGCATTCAACATGTTGCCATAAATTGTATTTAAAGCACCCAAGTTGTTTGACAATGAAGAAATTTCAGTTTTGTAACGTTTTGTATCGTCAACTGAATCATGAAGATTTTTCATCAGGTCAGTTAAGCCGTCATAGAACACAGATGTAGCTTTCAGGTGCTCTTGACTTCCTTGTAATTGTAATTCGTAAGAAGCGTTTAATGCAGAAAGGTTTTTAGACACTTTGCTTAATTGCTCACCGAATGAAGTACCAGCATCGTTAGAAACTGATAATCCCATTAATGACTCAGCAGCTTTGTTATAAGAATCAGATAAAGTGCTTACGTTTTTAGCAGCAGATTTAACACTGTCAACGTAATCATTTGTAGCAGCGTGAGCGTTGGAAATATCCGCCATTTTGCTAGCGTTATCGCTTAATGAACGCATACTGTTTCCTAAACTTTCGATCAATTCAGGTCCGATTTTAGCTTGCTCAAGCATATTATCTAACTGAGCAGTTAAAGAACCTTTTTCTTCATGATGTTCTTCTTCATGGTGATGACCTCCCATATCAACCAATTCAGGGTATGGTAAAGACCAATCCCACTCTTCGTGCGGAATATCAAATGCATATAACAAGAAAATAAGGGCTTCGATCAATAAACCTGTAGTTAACATGACAGGTGCACCAGGCCAGTGCATGATTTTAAACAACGCACCAACGATTACAACTGCTGCTCCACCTGAAGCCACAATGTGAAGGATTTTCTTGAACCCGGTAATTTTCGGTAATTTACTGCTCATAGCTCTACTTTTTTGTTTGTTTGTTAGATTAGTTTATTTGTTTTTCTGTTTTTTCTTTTGACTATAAAGTCCCGCAATGTACAAGTATTTTCTAATTTTTCAAATTAAAAAATACTTGTACTAAAATATATTGGGACTTGAGTAAGATCTATTAAATTTCGTCTCCTTTTGCACGACCTAAGTAAGTCATAACACAACGGAAACCTAAATAACATTTTGCTGTATCCTGGTACTCGTAGGTACGGGTACTTGTTTGCAAGTAGTAACCTACATCTTTCCATGAACCGCCTCTGATAACCTTTCTTTTTAACACATTAGGATCTTTATCCTGTGCCTCAAATTTATAAGAAGGGTTTAAGTCATGTGCAAAATCATATGCCGACTCATCAAACGCATCGTCGACCCACTCAGAAGCATTACCTGCCATACAATACAAACCATAATCATTCGGGTTGTAAGAGTAAATAGGTACAGTATGGAAACCACCGTCGTCGATATATGAACCACGCATTGGTTTAAAGTTTCCTAAGAAACAACCACGAGCATTACGGATATATGGACCACCCCAAGGATAAGGAGAAAGGTCGTTACCACCACGTGCAGCATATTCCCACTCAGCTTCAGTTGGTAAGCGGAAGTCGTTAACAAGCGACTGACCGGTACCGTTCAGGAAGTTGTTCAATAAATGTGATCTCCAGATACAGAAAGCACGGGCCTGTTTCCAGGTTACACCAACTACCGGGTAGTTATCATAAGCCGGGTGCCAGAAATAGTTATTGGTCATTGGCTCATTGAATGAATAGGTGAAATCGTGCACCCATGCCAATGTATCAGGGTAAACATTGATAATATCTTTGATAATGAAAACACTTCTGTCAACACCTTTTCTTGAACGTGGAACATAATCACCTTTTCCAACTGCAACGCGATCTTCTACTTCATATTGACCTAATGCATCTTTTGGAACATTTGCAGTAGGAACTGAACCATTAGCACCAACGGTAACATTAGGATCACCAACCGGTTGTGTCATTGCTCCTAAATCATCATTGTTCTCAGTTGCTCTGCCATCATTAACAGTTACACCATTCGGGAAACTTTCCTGTTTGTATTTATTTGTTTGGTTATCAGGAGATTTGTTTGGTAAAAAGCGATTGTTTTTTGCTGCAGCCAAACGGATATCTATCCTGTAGTATTCAAAATTCAATTTACGTGAATCGATCTCTTTTCTATTATAGAAACGCTCTTTAGGCTCCAGGTAAAGAGGATTTAAATCTAACTGGTAATCCGGATCATCATTGTCCCATTTAATTTTAGTATCCCAGTTGATATAGTGATTCGCATGAATAAAGTTCGGATTTGTGTTAACATCACCTTTATATACAGGGAACATTTCCAACCAATCATCAGGAACAATTCTATAATCATCCGCATCAGGGTTAGCTGCATTTTGAGATGCAAGTAAAACACGAGCGATAGAATCTCTTACCCAATAAACGAACTGACGATATTCATTATTTGAAATCTCTGCATCATCGATATAGAATGCCTGAACAGAAACCATTTTGGATTTTGCTGAATGCGCGTAAGTAATTTCCTCATCACTTGGGCCCATATGGTAAGAACCCATAGGAATATATAGAGTCCCGTATGGATCAGGCTGATACCATTCTTCACGACCTTTCACACCAACTAATTCTCCGGGGTACTGAGTACATCCTGAGATTACCGCCATTGCTGATGCAAGTATTACCAACAGTTTTTTCATTTTCGTTTTGTTTAGTTTATAAAACAAAAGGCCTTTCTCCCCTCTTGTTTCTTATAACTTGTTTCTACTCCCAAAATTACACCACAGTTATAAAAAAGTTATTAACACTTTTTTGTTGAGATGTAATAGGTTTCAACGAATCTTTTTTTTAAAGGTTACAAATATGCAAAACTTTTTTTTAATCCTCCAAGAACCTAACGTTTGTATGACTTGAAATTTTAGGTGGCTTGGTATTTTTGAAGCAATAGCCCAACATAATCTCATGTGTTCCAGAGCTATAACCTTTAATTTTTGAAGTTGTTAAATCGTAAGAGTAACCAACTTTAAGACCGAATGGAGCCATATATCCAATAGTTGGAGCAATAGCATCCTGAAGACGGTATGAAGCACCGGCCCAGATCATGTTATTAAACATATACGTTAAGTTAACATCCAGCTGAGTAGAAGCAGCATCCGATTTAACTTTAATGTTAGGTGTTAGTTTGTGAGTTCCACCTTCGCCTAATGGGAATGTGTAACCTGCGATTACATAATAGTGACGTGCAATATCGAAGTTAAGTTTGTAAGTAGTATTGTTAGGACCGCTTCCTGAAGCGCCTTTCAGATCCTGGGCAGCGATATGCGTAGTAGAGATACCTACATACATTTTGTTGGGAATAGTGTAGTACACACCAAAACCGAAGTCAGGGCTTAATTTATTCAAAGCAGGAGATCCTGTTTGTGTATTATTTGGAATGGAAGGATCATTTAATGTTTGAGGAGGGATCCAGGTTCCATTGATTCTTTTTTGAAGGATACCAGCATCAAGACCTAAAGCCAATTTACCAGTACCGTTTCCACCCAATCCATAAATATGGAATGAATAAGCCGCACGGGCCATTGTGGTATTATCATTACCCAGCTGGTCGTTGGCTACGTACAAACCTACCCCACCATGCAAAACCTGCACAGGCATATCAAAAGTAAATAAACCTGTTCTTGGTGCTCCAGGGAAGCTAACCCATTGTTGACGGTACATTGCTCCAAAGCACATAGCATCACTGGTACCTGCGTACGCAGCGTTATATGCCTGCTTAACATGCATGAATTGGGTAAACTGAGGATCCTGCTGAGCGAATACGGTAGAAACCATTCCTGTTACAGCAACTGCTAGAGTGGTAAGGGTTTTTCTCATGTTTGTCGTGTTAAAATATATTAAAATTCGTATAGTTTTAGTACTACATTAAGAAACAAAGATAGAGAAAGAAATATAAAAGTCAAATTTTTTGAACTTTTTTTTGTTGAAACAAGAAGGCCCTAATCTGATTTTAGGATTGGGACCGGATTTTTATCTTAATGCGAAGATTTGGTTTCGGGAAGAATGAAACTGAATGAACCGGATTTATTAAAATTCCCCGGCTTCAATCTGCTTGATAGCAAGCTCTATGAGCTTATCTTCTCCTTCCGGATCATATTCGGTTTTTAAGCTGGAACCAAATAAAGTAGCGAGGCCCTGCCACATGAAAGCTGAGAAATCGCCACGCAATTGTTTAACCAGGTCGTATGAAGTATTACCCGTCTCCCGGTCAATAAGTTTAATGAGAATTCTTCCCTGGTTGATAGTGAGGTTTTTTAATTCGGGCCCAAATTCTTTCTGAAGTTTCTTTTCCGCTACTTTCATATATGCTTTTTTCCCATCTTCAGTAGGAATGGTCACTAATACCTTTTCATATTCTTTTAATCGCGCAGAGGCAAGAATTGCGTATGGGTAAGCCTTTTTTACATTGTACTTTAAACGGGTCCATTGCGCATATTTTTTCTTTGTAGCGAATGGCATTTCTGTTTCAATCGTAACAATAGGAAGGGATAAGTAAGCGAATGTATCCGTACCAACAACAATACCCGGAACACGCAGCGGCATTGGCGTTTCGGGCGGGACTTTATCCTTTGAATAAGCATCCAGGGAAAATAAAAACACAAAAATCAATATGTATTTAAAATTTTTCATGTATTCCGGATTTCCCATTTATATTCTTGTACGATCAAAAGTAACCCTGTGTTGCAAAGAATATTCCAGTGTTTTGCACTTTTTATGAAATCTCTAATTCAACAAACGGTTTTTCCTCCATTTGGAAACCTGTTTTGCTGAAGTTTCAGTGCTTTCTGGAGACGTTTGCTTCTGTCCTGCAAATACCTCTGCCGCTATCAATGCAGCTATTAATGCTTCATCAGGATTTTGCTTTAAAAGATACTCCGGTTTGTAATGATGTTTGATAAAATTAGTATCAAATTTCCCACTCACGAAAGCCTCATGTTTTAATACAAAAGCACAAAAATCAAGAGTGGTTTCAACGCCTACAATTTTATATTCGCTTATGGCGCGTAACATCCTGTTAATAGCTTCTTCCCTGTCTTTTCCGTGTGTAACCAGTTTAGCAATCATCGGATCGTAATAAATCGGAATATTCATTCCCTCTTCAAAGCCATCATCCACACGAATGCCTGTTCCTTTTGGAATTTTATAAACCTGCAATTTTCCGATATCCGGTAAAAAATTATTTTGAGGATCTTCCGCGTAAACCCTTATCTCAACAGAGTGTCCGTTGATTTTCAAATCTTCCTGTGTGAACGAAAGTTTTTCATTTCTTGCCACTTTGATCTGTTCTTTTACCAGATCCAAACCAGTGATCATTTCTGTAACGGGATGTTCTACCTGCAAGCG